>JAZLKQ010000338.1:0-3772 GCA_045597745.1 Bacteroidaceae bacterium
GTTGCAAAGGTACGAACTTTTTGCAAACTGACAAACTTTTGCCAATATTTTTTACTGCACACCATGTATTTTACATATAGATACTCATAAAAAACAAAAGACTGGTAGGTTTACATACATCCTTAGATGTATTTATGATAATATCATTACAGTAAAAAAAACATGCACATAGGCACATCAAAGAAATAGTCTACTTTTATATATAGTATAAAAAAGATATCGTTTTGGATCAAATGATTTGTCAACACAATAGACAAATACAACAAAAACAAACGCGGAGAATTATGAGTTCTCTAATCTAACAACTACAAAAAAAGAGGTCATGTCTGAATGACATGACCTCTTGGAATTTATGCTATGTGAATGAATTACTTCAATTCAACAACTGCACGACGGTTGAGAGTGTATGGAGAAACCTGGTTAACACCACCGATAGCGTTTACAGTGATCTTATCACGGCTTACACCCATGTTAACGAGCTCGTCAGCAACTGCCTGAGCACGACCCTCTGAAAGCTGCTGGTTCCAAGCTGAAGAACCAGTCTGGCTATCTGCAGAACCTGTTACAACAACCTTAGCACCTGTGTTCTTTGCTACAGAAGCAACAGACTCGAGGTTGATGAGATCCTTCTTAGACTCAATCTTAGTAGAGTTGATGTTGAAGAATACTGAAGTTGCAGCGTTAGCGATTACAGCATCAGTGTTTGGCTTGTTCTTACCTGCAGCAGCGAGCTGAGCGCGGAGGTCAGCGTTGATCTGACGCTCACGATCGAGGTCTGCACGAAGCTTAGCAAGAGCCTCTTCGCTTGAAGCAGCGAGAGCGTTGTATGCCTCGATAGAAACAGCCTTAGACCAAGTAGACTTGCCAAGGTTGATCTGAACACCGAGATCTACAGATGCGATACCATGACCAGAGAATGCGTCTGTTGGCTGACCAACATACTGCTGGAAGTTTTCTGTTGTCCAAGAGTAAACACCGTCAACGAATACGCTAACGCTCTTAGATACCTTCCATGAAGACTCGAGACCTACACCAAGAGCTGGAGCGTATGTATTCTCGTCAAAGTTGCGGAGGAGACCCATGCGTGGGAATGCGATGAGGTTCCAAACGCGGTTTTCATTGTAACCACAGAAGATGTTGCTCAAGTTGAACTGAGTATCGAAGTAAACTGCACCGTAACCACCCTTCTCGAAGTCAGGAGTATTGATGTGATTTGTGTTACGGAAAGCGTGAGCGAACTGACCGTTCTCCCAATTTACCTTGAGACGAGTTCCGATTTCTGGAGAGAACCACTTACCTACAGCGAGGTCAACACCGTAAGAACGGCCATTGTGCCAGTCCTTAGAGAAGAACTTACCCTGATGATAAGGGTCCTGAACTGTTGCATCAACACCAAGCTGAACGTACCAGTTAGACCAGAATGGGTTAGTGGCAACAACGTACTTAGATGGTGTCTCGATTGAAGTCTGAGCATTTGCAGCTGCAGTACCAAGGCCAACGAAGGCCAAAGCAATCATTAACTTTTTCATAAATACTTTTTTAATAAAACAATAAAATTCTTTTTCTCTCTTAAACCATGATAAAGCGCCAAATGTGTAACATAGACGCTAATATTTCATTCAAATTACCGAATGTCAAGTACATTTGACACCTTTGTGAGTACAAAAGTAATGTTTTTACTTTATATACAAACACAAAACTATAGAAAAATGTATATTTTTTAACATTTCCCTTTGTTTTTCTTTATTTGCAAATATGAAAATGCCCTATTAGATGCACATTTTTAAGCATTTTTAGAATTTAGCGTCCACTAAAGAATGTTCAAACACATAAAAGACCACCTTTCCATCAGGAGTACGCAATGGAGAAGACGTAGCGAATAGTCCTGTCAGCAATTCTAACATTTCTTTGTCCGAAAGCACTTGCCCATACACTATCGAGGCAGACTTTGCCATAGTAAATGCTATAGCCGAATGTACATCTTCCTTAATATCTGTACCACGTTCCATAGCCGCAGTCACAAGTTCGCGCAACAACTTCTCTGGATTTAGTCCTTCGATACCCGTTGGCACGCCATTGATGGAGAATGTTCCACCACCCAGATTGGTAAGTTCAAAACCTACATACTCGAGGTCTTTCATTATAGCATCAAGAGTAGGTAATTCAGAATGTGCAAACTGAATCATTTCCGGGAAAAGAACTCGCTGCGAAACACTCCTCTTGTCTGTCAAGCTTTGCATATACTGCTCGTACAGCACTCGTATATGTGCACGACGCTGGTCGACAAACATGACCCCACTCCTTGACGGAGTAACAATGTACCTACCTATATATTGAAAACGTGTTGATGAGATTGCCTCTGTCCACTCTTGCGCATCACTTTCCGACTCTTCCCATATAGGCAACTGCACATCGTGTTGGTGAGCAATATCGTCATACTCAGAAGGCATAAAACTAGAAGGTGCGAAACTCGCCGGCATGTCACTTACGTCCTCAGATGAAGCCTCATCTCTATCCGCACCATTGCTCTGCGTGGAACCGAGCCCCGCATACAGCCCCTCCCACTCTACAGACTTGCGCTTATATTGTCCTTCTCTTGAGAAAGGATTGTAACCCGAAGATACAGCCTTGGGCTGGTAAGGAATAGTACGTTCCGTTCCCATTGCTGGAATATCAGGCTTGCCCTCTGTATCAAAGTCTATAGTAGGAACATTACTATACTTGCCGAGTACCTCCTTCACCACAGCGGAAAGCACTTGCCATATAGCCTGCTCGTTGTCAAACTTAATCTCAGTCTTTGTAGGATGCACATTGACATCTATCGTGGAAGGATCCACAGAAAGATATATGAAGTACGATACATGTTCGCCCGTAGGAATAAGATTGTCAAAAGCATGTGATACCGCACTATGGAAATACGGATGCTTCATGTATCTGCCATTAACGAAGAAGTACTGATGGCTACCTTTCTTTCGTGAAGACTCTGGTTTACCTACAAATCCCGATATGCTTACAAGCGAAGTCTCTGCTTCCAACGTCAACAACTCCGAATTAATCTTCTTGCCAAACACATCGATGATACGTTGTCTTACAGAAGCCTCCTGAAGACGAAGAACTTCCGTATTGTTGTTGAGTAGGGTGAAAGAAATGTCAGGATGGACAAGTACCATACGATCAAATTCTGTCAGTATGTTCGAATACTCGGTCTGATTAGACTTAAGGAATTTCCTCCTTGCAGGAACATTAAAGAAAAGATTCTTTACGGCAAAATTACATCCCACAGGACACGCTACAGGCTCCTGGACCTCTATCTTAGAACCTGATATGACAATATGAGTGCCCAATTCGTCCTCTTTGCGACGTGTATTCAGTTCGACCTGAGCTACTGCAGCTATAGAAGCAAGTGCCTCTCCACGAAATCCCATTGTCGTGAGCGTGAAAAGGTCTGAGGCAGATGCAATCTTGGATGTGGCATGACGTTCAAACGACAGACGTGCGTCTGTCTCAGACATGCCCTTTCCGTCATCAATAATCTGGACACTTGTCTTACCGCCATCAAGGATTCGTACAGTGATATTATGAGCTCCTGCATCTATCGAGTTCTCCACCATTTCCTTCACTATGGACGCAGGTCGTTGCACCACCTCACCTGCAGCTATCTGATTGGCTACAGAGTCTGGCAGTAGATGTATAATGTCATTCATTTCTTACAAATACAAATATTCGTTATATGCCACGCAAGATAGACACATCTCGCTGGGCATGGGGATAT
>JAZLKQ010000339.1:0-3930 GCA_045597745.1 Bacteroidaceae bacterium
CGAAGCCATCTGCAAGGCACTCAACTGCCAGCCTGGCGTCATCATCGAGTATGTCAACGACTAGTATATATATCATCTATCAATCAACTGATCATTATCTATCTATCAATACAAGATCAACATTATGAAACCATCAGTTAAGGCAATACTTGCCGTCATACTTTACGTCGTGTGCACCAACGCACTGGGCACAGTAGGAGCAATCATAGAGTGTGCTTCCAATCCAGACTTCATCGAGGCATGTGGCAAGAGCAACATACAGCAGATAGAGTCCATGATGGGCACTATGGCAACATCGACATGGATGCACACCTTCACCATATTGGGCGGTATCCTGGCGGTACTGATACTATGGCGTATCAAGGGCATCGACATGAAGCGCACTGCCACACCAACCAAGACCGGCGGCAAGATGACCGCTATTATAGCACTTGCGGCACTTACAGGTATCGTCGCATGTGACCTGCTTGAGGAACAGCTCGACCTGCCAAACATCCTTGAAGATACATTCACCGGCATGAGCAGCGTCTCTATAGGCATGGCATTCATAGCCATCGTCGGACCAGTATTTGAGGAGTTCATATTCCGCGAGGGAGTAGAAGGCAACATGCTACGTGGCGGTTGCAAGCCATGGACTGCCATCATCGTGTCGGCTGTGGTGTTCGGCATCATACACATGAATCCGGCACAGATCCCGTTTGCATTCCTCGTTGGACTCCTGCTCGGCGTCATATACTACAAGACAGGCAACATAGTACTCACCACCATCATACATATCATCAACAACTCCGTAGCCGTCACTCTCATGGCCATATACGGAGACGAGGCTGACGACATACGCATGGCAGACTTCATAGGCGGCGACATCGTGGCATGGGTAGCTATAGCAGTACTTGCAACAGCCAGCGTACTGCTGCTCCGCGTCTTCTGGAAAGGTCTGCCTGACCAGCAATATGAGGACATCACGGATATTTCTAACAGTGAAACTATAGCAGAATAACTACAAACGATGCCTCGGCATCAATACTAACAATCATACAACAATGAAAAGACTCATTACCATCATCTGCATGACCATCAGCGTCTGCACAGCATGTCTTGCCCAGCAGGACATGAAGGTGTCACTCGACCCACAGGTACGTCGTGGCACACTCCCCAACGGGCTCACCTATTATCTACGTCACAACGAATGGCCAAAGAAGCGTGCCGACTTCTACATTGCGCAGAAGGTCGGTTCGATGCAGGAGGAGGACAACCAGCGAGGGCTCGCCCACTTCCTCGAGCACATGTGCTTCAACGGCACCAAGAACTTCCCCGGATCTGGCGTCGGCGACTATCTGAGAAGCATCGGACTCAACAACGAGTTTAACGCATACACCAGTTTTGACCAGACAGTCTACAATATCAACAACGTCAATGTAGAGACTCCCGGAGCCCTCGACTCAGTACTCCTCATCCTGCACGACTGGAGCCATGACCTACAGCTTACTGACAAGGAGATAGACAAGGAGCGTGGTGTCATCAACGAGGAATGGCGTATGCGCCGCTCTGCAATGATGCGTATATACGAAGACGCCTTTCCTGTAGTCCACTCTGGCAGCAAGTACGCGCACCGTCTGCCTATCGGCACGATGGAGGTGGTCAATGGATTTGCCTACCAGACACTGCGCGACTACTACGCCAAGTGGTATCGTCCTGACCTGCAGGCAGTCATCATCGTGGGCGACATAGACGTCGATGCGATGGAGGCGAAGATACAGTCAGTATTTGCCGACATCAAGGCGGTCGAAAATCCTGCCGTCCGTGAGTACTACCCTGTGCCTATGACTACCGAGCCTATAGTGTATGTCGGCAAGGACAAGGAGCAGACTCACAACATCATCCGCCTCTTGTGGAAGACCGAAGCTACGCCTAACGAGGTGAAGGACAACATACAGTACTACCTCGCACAGTATGCCATCGGAGCTGCAGCGGGCATGTTTGAAGACCGTATCAGCGAGATGCTGCAGAAGCCTAATCCGCCATTCATACAGGCAGGACTGGGATATGGATACTACCTCGAAGCGAAGACTATGGAGGCATTCCAGGGTGTAGTGGTATGCGAGGACAACAAGTATGAGGAGTCTGTCAAGGCTCTCTACCGTGAGATACTGCGTGCGAAGAAGTACGGATTTACCGCCAGCGAGTACGAGAGATACAAGAGCGAATACCTCTCTCAACTGCAGAAGCAGTATGACGAACGTGACAAGGTCATCAACACCAACTATGTGGAGGAGTATGTAGATCACTTCATCGACTGCGAACCTGCACCTGGTATCGAATGGGAGTACAGCACGATGAACGCCATTCTGCCTCAGTTGCCTGTCGAACTCGTCAATTCCGTCATGCAGCAGATGCCTGACAGCGGACTCGTGGTATTTGCCGCATGTCCTGACAAGGAAGGCCTCTCTCTCCCTACTCAAGAGCAGATCCTCGCATGGATGAGCGATGTGGACAAGGAGGACATACAGGCATATACTGAGGAGGTCAACAACGATCCTCTCATAAGCAAGCTCCCTAAGGCGGGCAAGGTCAAGAAGATAGAGGACGGCATATATGACAGCCGCGTCATAACTCTCTCCAATGGAGTCAAAGTCTACGTCAAGACTACCGACTACTCACCTGGCCAGATCACTCTCCTCGCCTCAAGTAAGGGTGGTAACTCTCTCTACAGCGAAGACGAATATATAAACGCAAGCAATGCTGACAACGTGAACCTCGGAGGCTGGGGAACGTTCAGCGCCACTGATCTCGTCAAGCGTCTTGCCGGTATACAGGCGTCGACTGGCGTCAGCATAGGCAACAGCCATGAGCAGATGAATGGTCATTGTGTCAAGAAGGACTTCGAGACACTCCTGCAGCTTGTGCACCTCGGATTTACAGCGCCACGTAAGGATCAGGACGCATTCGACTCGTTCATACAGCGTCAGAAGGCTGCCATCGCCAATCAGGAACTTCAACCTACCGTTGCCCTCGTCGACACGATACGCAGTGTATTCTACGACAACAATGTACGTGCACGTCGTACAAAGGCTGAGGACCTCGACAAGATCGACTATGATCGTATGATTGAGATCTACAAGGAACGTTTTGCTGACGCCAACGACTTCACCTTCTTTATCGTAGGAGACGTCAATGCAGACTCCATCGCACCTCTCCTCGCCAAGTACATCGGCTCGCTCCCTGTGCTCAAGACTGAGGAGAACTACAAGGACATCAGTCTACGATGCGCTGACGGAGAGAAGACTGTCATCTTCGAAAAGGAACAGCAGACTCCAAACTCCATAACATTGTTCTACTATCACACTCCGATGGAGTACAATCTCAAGAACCGTCTATGCATGTTGCTCCTTCAGAACATCATGAGCATGTCATACTTCGACACAGTACGTGAGGACAATGGCGGTGCATACGGCATTGGTGTCAACGCAGACCTCGACTGGTATCCAATCGAAGAAGCGAGCATCCAGTTCCAGCTCCCTACTGCTCCTGAGAAGCGCGTGCAGATGACTGACATCATCTATCAGGGTGTCAAGGACATGGTGGACAATGGACCAAGCGCCGACTACTTCAACAAGGCTAAGGAAGGTATCGTCAATGCGCACGACCAGGAACTAAAGCGCAACGGCAACTGGGCGTCGTGGATGGCAAGCCGAGTGCTCCATGGACATGAGTCAGTCGAGGGTTACAACGACATCCTCCAGAGCATCACGCTGCAGGATATACACGAAGTGGCGAAGAAGCTCTTTACAAGCGGCAACCGCATTGAGGTCGGCATGACTTCGAAGAAGTAAGGGGCTGAACGCATCGACATTTATATACAGAGGGAGGACGCCCGTCGTGGGTGTCCTCCCTCTGTGTGTCTGCGTATAATCGATAAAATATTAGCGG
>JAZLKQ010000340.1:0-3549 GCA_045597745.1 Bacteroidaceae bacterium
CATAGTTGACAAATGCAGATGCGTCTGTCAAGCCAACCATACGGTTGCCTACTATCATGTCTACATCATCGTAAGTCACCTGCATGGTCACCTTCTCGCCCTGAGTACCCTTGAGTATCACACCTTCGCCAGCAGCTATGACGCCACTCTCTATCCTGTGGAGATATGCCTTGCCGTCATCTTCTATAGTAGCGTAGTACGCCTCGACACCTTCTGGTATTACGGTGTTGTAGTCGTATGCGAATGTAGACCATCCACCCTTGCCGATGGTGAGTTCGTATGATGGTGCTGGTGCTCCAAAGTCGTCGAACGCAAAGTATGATGGCGTATTCATACCCCATTGGCTGTTGTCCGAACTGCTCATGGTGAAGGCGATACTCTTGACTACTCCAAGAGAGGAGAGATCCATGTACTGCCAATCCTTGACTATGTAGCGTTCGTCGGCATTGTCGCTGCGGAAGTCAGCAAGATAGAACTCCACTTCGCCTGTATACTCGCCGTAAGCGTCATAACCTGTAGCTGTAAGCTTAAACCAGTCACCGTATGCAAACTTCTTAGAGAATTCATCGCCATTCTCCAGCGATGATACCACGTATGACGTATTTGTCACATACATACCCGGTACGATGGCACCCTCCTCTGAGTTTGTCACTGTGACTCTTGGCTCATAACCAGGTCCCATGTACGCCATGTAGTATGCGACGGCAAAGTTGGACGAACCGTCATGACCACCACCTACACAGTTGTTGTACTGGTCTGCGAGACCGGCAAATGATGTTGATGTATGGTTAGAGTAACCAATACCCCACCATGTGTCATAGTCAGGCATTGTACCTGTATAGAACTCGTACGAACCATTGACAAATGTAGATTCTACCATATATTCGTCTTCATCCTCTGTCTCCATGACGCCAGCGAAGTGAGACTCGTCGGCAAGGTAGAGGTTGTCAAATGTTGCCACTACATCGTCGCCAGTGACGATGACACGTGTTGTAGCAGATACTTCCTTGTACATGGCATCTACCACAGTCACGGTGTAATCCATATTCTCCTGTGGAGTGATAGTGCATGAGATGAAGTCGTCAGGTAGAGATTCAAAAGTCTCAGTCTTGATGACCTCATGCTTGCCGTCCATCCATGTGACAGTATATGGAGCAGTACCCTCGCTAAGTACGGCATAGAGGTCCGTAGACTCGCCAAGAGCAGCTTCGCATGTCTCGTCTACAAGCAGTTCTGGAGTAGTAGGTTCGGTGATGTCACCACCTCCCATCTCCTCATCATATTCAGGATCGCCCTCAGCATGAGTAGCTGGTGCCTGATCCTCGTCGTAAGGGAAACAGCCACGGTCGCCCACCTCTGCCGCAGGATAGAGACGGTACTCGTCCTTAAATGTCACGAGCGTATTCTCACCACCTGTCTCACCTGTCTTCGCAGTCCATGACGCATAGTCCATAGTAGTGCCAGAAGATGCACGTGCAAATGTAGCGCCTGCTGTATAGAGTGTGTTGTTAGCAAACTTGATTGCGTTGAGGTTGCCATCGTTGTAGAGGTTGACAGCAAAGCCTGTAGCCTCACTAACAACTATATTGTTAGTCACATTGACATTGGCAGCAGCACCATCAGTAAGAGTAGAAGAGAACCAGAGACCAGTCGCACCATCGCTCACAGGAGCAGCGACATTAGTCACACGGATAGAGTTGTGGTCGAAGTTGACATTTCTTACATTGGCGTTAGAGAACTTGACACCAAAGTTTGCTGAGTACTTAGACACAACACGTACCTCGTTGTAAGACACATCTGCAGGACTGTCTGCAGCACCAACAAGCTTGCGGAATGACATTGCACTTGCGGTATTGCTTCCCGCGATGTAGAATGTGTTGTGAGTTACTTCTACTGGGAGAGTATTGTCTTCGCCCACCTGCATATCAAGACCGAGAGCAGAACTTGCAGTGTACTCTACGTTGTATACCTTGTTGTTATTAACCTTAACACCAAGCTCTTCCATCACGTAGATACCCTTAGAGCCCCATCCACGTACGATATTGTTTTCGATGACACCACCGACTTCCTTAGGCAGAGCTACATAACTTGTACCGCCCATGCTAATGCCGATATAACCACCTTCGATGATATTGTTCTTTATGGTGAGGTAGTCATTGTTGCTGTTAGCTACGTTTTCTGCATAGTGACCAATGATGTTGATGTCGCCTTCGGAATACTGAGTAGTCATAGGAGCAGAGAGATAACATCCGTCGATAGTGATGTGACGGCTGGCATTGCGTACGTATACCACTGCCTCATACTGAGTGTCCTGAGTCTTGACTGTAACATCCTTGAGAGTGATATAGTCTGTGTTGTCGAATGTCACGACACCATAACCTGTCTCACCGTATGCAGGTGATGAGTATGTGTCGTGATATATCTCGACATCACCACAAAGACCTGTCTCGCTCTGGATAGTCACTGTATTGGTAGCAGATACGCCCTTGATAGCTGGTATCATGAGGCGTTCGTTGTACTTGCCCTTCTTGACAGAGAGCACTACAGGCCCCTCGACACCGATAGCGAGAGAGTTGATTGCGCTCTGTATAGTTGGGTATGCAGTACCTGAACCAACTGCGATAACACCGCTCTTGCCACTTACCACCTCAATGGTTGATGTCAGTGCCTCAGCAACCTCAACGCTCTCTCCATTGGCTGTGATTGCAGTGACAGATGCAGATGCATTGTCACCTACAGATGCAGTAGAAGCGATGTCGTATGCTACCCACAGGTAGTATGTACCACGCTTGCTGATAGTGTAGTCGACAGGTACATTGCCTGCAGCGTCAGCTTCACCTATGAGATTAGTAGTAGCAAATGAGTCATAATTGTCAGTTGCATATACCTTGACCTTGCCGATGGCGGCAGATTCGTCAGCAGACACATTGACAGCAGTGACCTTGATGTCACCCATATCGCCTGTAGCTTCTACCGCAATCTTCTGCATCTTGACGTCCTCTGCACCCTTGAGTGTCTCGACGTCAGAGATATCCTCTGTAGTGACTGATGTCACGGCGAGTGACTGCTTCTGATAAGAAGACACCTCAATGGCGAAGTTTGTGATAGATGTAGTAGAAGAGGATGTAGTAAACTTAACTGTCAGTTTACCATCTTCACTCTCAGAAATAAACATGTCTGGTGCAGCGTCGTACATGCCGACATTGAGGTCGGCAGTAGTCTTTGTCTCACCGCCATTATATATATATAGGTGGTCTGAATAGTTGCCGATGCTGGCAGTATTGAATACGAACTTGATAGCCTTGCCCTCTGCATTTGGCACGAATGTCACCTGACCAGTAAAGCTACGTGAAGCATTGCCTTCCGCACCGCCATCGTCGTAGAACATGATGGTATTGTCTCCGATAGTCACTTCGCCATTGTCGCCTGACTGCAGGATATACATGTACTTGACTGTACGTTCGCCATCTGGGTCACCACTCTCTATAGCCTTGTCTTCACCTCCGATAGTGAGTGATACTATCTTGGCATCGACGAGTGCATCTGCTG
>JAZLKQ010000341.1:0-3983 GCA_045597745.1 Bacteroidaceae bacterium
ACCTTATTATATAATATATCTTGTTGCTCTCGTGTCAACGCTGGAGCTTCGGCGTGTAGAGTGTCGAGCAGTACTGTGGCCTCTATCTCGAGATCGTCGTAGTCAGGTAATCTCAACTGGCAGTCGGCAAATCGAAAACCATAAAACTCCCTCTCGTTTCTTACTCTCTCAACTACAGCTATGTCACCATTTGCTATAAAGTCGGTGTCAAGCCCTTCCGTCCAGAAGTAGTTGTTCTTCGCAATCATCAGCATGTCTCCACCGGTCAGTTCGTCCTCTCTCCACAGTATCTGACTGCGTATTCCATTGTTGTAGACGTGCGCACGTTTGTTGCTTCGGCATATGACGATGGTTTCGTCCTGTCCATATCTGTTGTAGCAGTTGCCCAATTCCTCGATAAGTTCGTTGCCCGATATATTCTTCACATCATGAAATCCTGCAAACTTTATCTTAGGCAAGTCAAATATGTCTTCCATGTCTATCAGCTGACGCAGGTGTGTTGCATTCCATAATATGCCGCTTGAGTCAGCCTGTCGCACTACCTGAGTAAGCGAGTGATACCTCACGCTCAGTCCGTACCCTTCGAGCATATCCTTCTGGAGAGCCGGGCTCTCTCCCTCACCAACGGGAGGAAGCTGAGCCGTATCTCCCATGATGAGCAACCTGCATCCCTTACCATTATATACAAAGTGTATCAGGTCGTCAAGCAATCCGCCGTTTACGCCCGAGAGCATGTTGTCGTTGCTTATCATCGAAGCTTCGTCTACGATGAAAAGCAGGTTGGACTTCATGTTGAAGTTCAGGTCAAATATGGAGTCCTTGTCTATAGACTTCTGCCTATAGATGCGCTTGTGTATGGTGTAGGCTGCATGGTCAGCATACAAAGAGAATACTTTGGCAGAACGACCAGTCGGTGCCATCAGCACCATGCCGTCGTCTTCTCCGCCAGTACGTGACGGGCGGGGAGCATTGACATTACCTTCTGTCATTTGTTTATCGCCAGTCGAAGTTCTCGGTACCGACTTTATCTCCCTCATAGTCTTGACGAGAGCGCCTATAAGACTGGTCTTTCCTGTACCTGCATATCCCTTCAACAGAAACACTTCGTCCTCTGTAGGAGCAAGGATAAATTCTGCAAGCGATTTGACAACTTCTGCCTGTTGAATGGTTGGTGTAAAGCCAAAATTATGTAAAATAAGCCCTTCTAAGTACTCTTTAATCATTTTTCTTGAAAAAACTTCTCAGTATTTATTTACAATTCATTTTAATTCGTTACATTTGTGCCACGAATATAATAAAAATTAAAAAGATAAAAGCATATCATGAAAAAAATTATCGTAAATTCCGCATTGGCACTATGTACAATAGGTCTTGTTGCGGCATGCATCTGGAGTGTCGTTAGTGACATTAATTTCGAGGAAGAGAAGTCTGAGCGCGAGCAAAAGGTTATCGCAGCCCTTATGCAGATTCGTGATGCAGAAGAGATGTACAAGATGACTTATCGCGACTACTGTGGTGATATCGACTCTCTTATCGACTTCGTAAAGAATGGTAAGACTGTCGGTAAGATTCTCAAGGAAGGTGATATTACTGACGAAATGGTAGAGAATGGTATTACAGAGGATGATGCCGTTAGACAGGGACTTATCAAGCGTGATACAACATGGATTACTGTAGGAGATACCCTCCATATCGAAGATCCTGATCGTATGAAGTATGTACCAGTAGGTAGAGAAGGTGCTGTTATCCAGCTTCGCAAGAACTCACTCTACAATGCCAAGTCTCAGGAGTATGATATGCTCATCGAAGCACGTGCTTCTATGGACGACTACCTTGAAGGCATGAGCGAGAAGAAGATCAAGACAATCAAGGCTGACCTTAAGAAGCAGCATAAGAATCGTGCAGACCTCTTTGATGATGAAACTGACGATGACGAAGGTGAATGGTACGGACTCCGTATCGGTGACCTCCTCGATGCTTCTAACAAGATGGCAGGTAACTGGGAATAATACTTAACCCTATAAATGGACAAAACAACCAATATCAATCATAAAAGTTTGTCCATCCGTATCTGTACGGATGGACTTTCTTTTTGTGTCTATTCACCATCGGCAGAGCAACCATATATATATAAGGTATATAAGGTGAAGCCGACAATATCATTTGCGGCTAACCTCAAGGAAGCGTTGCGTACCGAGCCTATATTGCAGGAGCCATATCAGCGTGTCAATGTGCTTATCACTTCGTCGCATATCACGGCTGTACCATCGTTTGCTTTTGATGCGGCTGATGCAGAGGATGTATACAAATACAATTTCCCGAAGGACAAACCACAGCATGTTAGCTACAATGTGTTGCGCAACTCAGGCATCGCACTTATATTCGGTCTCGACAAGACGGTGTATCAACTCTTGCATGACGACTTCCCGAGAGCGAGATTCTATGCTTCCGCCAGTACGCTCATAGAGTTTTTCGGTGAACGAAGTCTTGCCGGCAGCAACAAGAAGATGTTTGTATATCTGCACGAAGGCGAGATGACGCTATTCGCATTTGACCAGGGACGTATGCTCTTCATCAATACGTTTACAGTACGAAGTACCGAAGATTGTCAGTACTTTATACTTAACGTCTGGAAGCAGCTCGGATATAGTCAACTTGATGACGCCCTCTTGTTGATAGGTGACAATGCGCTCGCTCCTGAGCTTGCGGAGAAGATAAGGTACTTCCTTGCCAATGTGGATTTGCTTGACCGTAAAGATGATTTCCGCAACAAGGTCACGCAGGGCAATACCTCCATACCGTACGACTTGCAGACGTTGCTTGTCTGTGGATTCTAACGAAAAGTAAACGTTATACTTTATATATAATGCGAATAATCAGAGGTAAATATAAGGGACGTCATATACCGACGCCAACCAACTTCAAGGCACGTCCAACTACAGACTTCGCCAAAGAAGGCTTGTTTAATATACTTGAGAACGTATATGTAGACTTTGACGAAGAGCCGACAGCGCTTGACTTGTTTGCTGGTACAGGAAGCATAGGTATAGAACTTGCAAGCCGTGGATGCCGTAAGGTAGTCAGTGTGGAGAAGGACTTCCGTCACTATCAGTTTCTGCAGCGTATCTCTCGCGAACTCAATGCTCGTGAGTGGTTACCGCTACATGCAGACGTATTTAAGTTTGTGCAGAAGTGTAGCGACAAGTATGACATAATATTTGCAGACCCTCCATACGCATTAGAGAACCTTGGTGACATCCCTCGCATCGTGCTCGAAGAGCATGATCTCCTTGCAGATGAAGGCCTGTTTATACTTGAGCATGGCAAGGACTACAACTTCAGCGAACACCCTCGTCTCGTTGATCATCGCAATTACGGCTCAGTCAACTTCTCTTTCTTCCGTTAGAGAGTGGACTGTAGGCGGCACAGGTCAGGTCGTCTTTGCCTGTATTCCCACTGATAATGACTGGCAGATGGCATTGCGTCAATGCGAAGATAAGCCAAACAAACAAGTGCCAAAGGTTGCAAATGATTGATTAGTAGTGTCATTAAGTACAATTTGCCTTGTATTGTTGATGTAGTTGAAAAAGTTTTTAATATATTTGCAACCGAAACTACAAATTAGATGTGAGTACCCGCTATATATATTATATATAAGGTGTGGCAACAAACTATTTATTATTTTTGAATATTATGAAAAGACTCCGTTGTGTTCTTCTTTTTGCTATGATGGCGCTTGCTACGACGCAGGCTCTTGCAAAGAGTATTGTGTTTACTCTATCTGATGGTACGTTAGTGTATTATCAGTTGTCTACTACCAGCACCCCAAAGATGATTGTTGAGGACGGTACAGTATGGGTCAATGCAGACAAATATGCATTTGCTGATGTGCTCAACTTCTATGTGTCTGCACAGGATGCTCCTGTCGCTATCGACAATGTACAGGTCAAGCCTCAAGTGAAGATGGACGGCAGTCATCTGTA
>JAZLKQ010000342.1:0-5753 GCA_045597745.1 Bacteroidaceae bacterium
AGAAACCATGAAGAATCTGCCAATCTTTGTAGTAGCGACGATGAAGGAATCAACCTTTCGTGCTTCATATTTCAATCTGTTATATTATTACTGTCCTATGATAGTGAACAGACAAGTTGATTATTTACTCTTGAAATTAACCTTCTTTGCTTCCGACTTGGCTGCACTTGCAAACTCTTGAGGTTTGATGCTTACAGGTTCTACCATGAATTCTGGTCGGTTGTAGCTCTTGAGGAAATAAGTGTAATAATCAGGATCCTTCTGAGGAACCTCGAATGCCTTATGGCATCGTCCTTGCTTATCAAAGTATGCAATGGCGGCACGGCTATAGTTGCTGTCATCTCTTCTTGTTGCCATCATCACCCATCTGCCGTTGCTTGACCATACAGGATAGCTCTCTGCTCTCTCGCTGTTGGCATTCTCGAGCTTGCGCACCTTGTTGCTCTTGAGGTCCATGATATATATGTCAGCCTCAGGATGCCATATATGGAAGCAGCCCCAGTTGCCTTGAGCAAAGAGCATGTATTTGCCGTCAGGACTTATACGTGGGAGTGTTGCGCTCTGGTCAGCCTCTGATGGTGCATAGATACGCTGTGCGACTCCCCATTGCTTTGTCTCAGGATTGAATGGTCGCTTGTAGATGTCGTACTTCACCTCTTTGAATCTCTGTATCATCTCAGTCTCGTTAGCTACGGTGTCTTGGTACTCAAAGTGTGCAGAGCAATAATAGAGAGTCTTGCCGTCTGGTGACCAAGTGGGGAATACTTCTAATTCATTTGGGTCATTGGCAATGTTAGTAACCTCGTTCTTGTCCAAGTCATAGAGTATGAGGTCGCTATGTGTGTCCTGAACTTCAATCTTTGCCTTGTCGCGAGTATGGAAAGACTGACCAGTGTTGTTGGTAGAGTAGGCGATAAGATTCTTTGTTGGATGCCATGATGGGTATACACCTGCGCTTATCGTAGAGTCAGTCTTGAGGTCTACTTTAGATACCTTGCCGTTGTTGACGATGATTGTACCTCCTTTGTATTGACGCATGTGAAACTGCATGTTGTCTGTCTTGAAGTTCTTGTAAGAGTGACAGTTGATGCACTGACCTGAATCCTCTTTGGCGACAAGCATGTTGTTGTATATTTCCACCTCTTCAAAGTTTGTGATGTTGCGCTGGCTGATAGTAAGGACTTCGTAGGCAACGTATGAAGGTTGGATGAGTCGGTAAGATATATATGGATCTATCTCTTCCTCTGCAACATTGATAGAGAATGCCTTGTAGCATTTCCATTGGCCGTTTTGCTTAGCAAAGACATCTACCTTAATAGATTTGCCCTTTGCAGATGCAAGCATCTCTTTCCATTCGTCTTCATTTATGATGACCTTGTAACCTTTGCCGTATGTATATTCGCCTCCTGGGAATGTGAATCGGGCAACACATTCGTCTGCTCCCTCGTGAACGGAGAAGTTGAGAGGAGCGATATTGCATGGGATAGTCACATCAGTATAGTCAGGGAATATGTTTGGCAGTCTATTGTCTTGACTATAGTTGTCTGGTATGCTTGGGTGTGACGAACATGCAATAATGCAGAGTAGCATAAATGATGCAAGTGAATAGATGATTGTATTCTTGATATTCATTGTTGTATGTTGTACTAATTTTCGCATTGGGCGAAAAAGCTAAAGCCCAGCCCGCCGCATTTGTTGTTACTATTGTTTCTTAATCGTTTTGTATGTATATTGGGATTGAATGGGGGCACGGTAGGCCACGTTGGCCGTCCCGTTAAAGCCCCATTCGCACACCAATATGCCGAAGAAAATCTCCGACGCTGCAATCGAGAAGGTGCCGTCCCTCTCAAATCGCATTTCTTTATTCCAGAGCAAGCTGCGTATCGCACACTATGCTCAGGGTTCAATTACCGATTACTGTCACGCCCTCTACAAGGCCGTCGTCCACATTGGCAAACTGCCGGAGGAATTTACCCAGACAGATGTAGATAAGTATCTGGAGTTCCTTCTTTCTCGTGTTCCACAGCCTGCGGAAGCCCAGTTCAAGCATTTTATCTACGGGCTCAAGTGCTATCTCCACACCATGGATTATCCTGCTCTGCATGGCCTTTCCCTTCCAAAGATCAGACGCGAGAGGAAACTCCCCTGCATCCTTTCTGTTGAGGAGGTCAGACTGCTTCTGTGTACCTGCGAGCTCTATTCAAAGGCCTTGTTTTCCGTAATCTATGACTGCGGACTGCGTGCCTTTGAAGCATGTAACCTCCAGTGGAATGACATCAGTTTCGACCGCCGTCAGGTCCATATCAAGAATGGCAAGGGGCGAAAGGCTCGCGTTGTGCCTATTTCAGTCAAGACCTTACAGGTGCTCAGTGTGTACCGCAAGAGCTATCCCAGCATGAATCTTGTATTCAAGGGCTTCGGCTCACACAAGGGCATCAATCATGCCTTTATACGCAAGCGACTGAAGGAGGTGCTTCAGATGGCCGGACTCAATACCTCGCTCACCACTCATTCGCTCCGTCATTCCTATGCCACCCATCTGCTCGAAGCCGGTGAGGATATTCAGACCGTGCAACAGAGACTTGGCCACAAGTCCGTTGCCACCACGATGATCTATCTGCACATCGCCAGGGTCAAGAAGAATCAGTGTGTGGATCTGATTGACACGATCTTCAAGGACTTCAGGAAGTGAGCCGTCCGCTATTCGAGGTCGGGCGGATTATTCGCGACTATGGCGCTGAGTTCTTCTCGCGCTTCACGGTTGTCCCACAGGTGAGGAAGTCCTTCGCCGCCATGTCGCTCTGCAGGACACGTGCCCTCGGAGGACATGTGGAGGTTTGCCCCGAATGCGGAGAGATCCATGTGAGCTATAATAGCTGCCGTGACCGCCACTGCCCAAAGTGCCAGAACAAGGAGCGTGAGGTGTGGATCGAGATGCGCAAGGAGGAGATCATCCCCGGGGTGAAGTACTTCCATATGGTGTTCACCATTCCGGATTGCCTTCATCCCTTTGCCATGCGGTACATGTCGCTCTTCTACAGCTGCATGTTCCGTGCGGCTTGGGAAACTCTGAAGAAGTTCTTCGAGGAGCAAGGTCTGCAGGGAGGCATGACGAGCATCCTGCATACCTGGGGCTCAAACCTGTTCTACCATCCTCACATCCACTGCATCGTCACTGGTGGTGGTGTAGACGGGAATGGCGTCTGGAATCATCTGAAGGGATGCAAGGAGTCAAAGAGCTTCCTCTTCCCCGTGCAGGCTCTCAGCAAGATGTTCCGTGCCAAGCTGATGGCAATGCTTACCCATGCGCTGAAGCAGGAGCATGTTGTCATCCCACAGGACGTGCGCAAAGCCTGTTTCTCCCAAGGATGGGTAGTCTTCAGCCGTCCTCCTGCAAAGGGCGTCGACCAAGTGCTTGAGTACATCGGTCGCTATGCCTATCGCGTAGCCATCAGCAATTCCCGCATCAAGGATGTTTCTGCTGACGGCATGGTTACCTATGACTGGAAAGACTACCGCAATGCAGGCAAGCACAAGACGATGAAGATGCATGCCGTGGATTTCCTGCATCTCTTCTCGCTCCATATCCTGCCACCGGCATTTGTACGTATCCGTCACTATGGACTGCTTTCACCGTCCAATCGCGACAAGATACGTCAGGTACAGATCCAGCTTGGAGGTACGCCAGTGCCCAGGAAGCGCAAGAAGAAGTCCTATATGCAAATCTGTGAGGACAAGGGATGGCTGATCGGTGTCTGCACGAATTGCAAGTGCAGGATGCAGATCCTCGAGATAATAGAGCCTGCCCGTGCTCCTCCGCGTGCTTCCGTCTCTGCCCGTACCGCTAACCAGTAAACCTTCATCATGTAGTCCGTCAAAACTGTGATTCTTGACGGACAGCATGGATAGTGCCCGTACGTGACAGTATTCAGTATTTCAAAGATCGTTTTCGGTCGGTTCCCCTTCCGATTTCTTCAAGAGCCCTCTCTATTTCTTTCTCTAATGATGGCTCTTTACCTCTTCCATGAGAATGCTAAGCAATGAAAAACTACGGTTAATCCCCATAATCTCGTCGCATCCCCAGTACAACTCGGTCTTCAAATGACCTGCGGTCACACGAAGACCTCTTTAGTTAGGATAGTGGCTGGTGCGAACTGCATTGATATTGAGCTTCTTCATGAGGAATATATCCTTCTCCATTTCCTCACGAGTCACCGTGCGTCCGCCGACCATGCTGTGGTCGTGACGATCCACACCGTGTATTATGATAGGTCGGCCGTTGATGCATATCTCTCCCTTGCCGCTCACCTTGATGTCGCGCACGCCCCATTTGCATCCTCTCACGTCGATGTCCTTCTGTCCGTCAGAGAGCGTGAGCACGAGGTTGTAGAGGTTAGGCTCTTCTGCGTTCCACAACTTAGGGTTAGTGAGCTGTACAGAGACGGTCTGCTTGCCAGCCTTAGTCACGTTGACGGTAGATGTGCCGACCACAGATGCGCCGTCCATCATCTTGAGCGTGAGGGTAGAGCCCTCAGCTACTGTGCCCGTGATGTCAGTCTCGACAGATACCTGTGCGCTGGTATAAGAGGTGTTGAGCGTATTGGTGATGTAGAAGTCTCGTATCTGTGTCTTAGGCGCTGACCAGAGGAAGACATCGCGTGTGATACCTGTCAGTCGCCAGTAGTCCTGCGCCTCTATGAGCGATCCGTTGGTAAATCTGTAGACCTGTACGGCTATGGTGTTGGTGCCTTCCGTGAGGTAGTCGGTAATCTTAAATTCCGATGGCAGATACGAGTCTTCCGCATATCCGGCATAGTTGCCATTGACCCATACGTAGTAGCCGTGCCCTGCACCATTGAATCTGACAAAGACGTCGCGTTCCTGCCATTCGCTCGGTATGGTGAATGTACGGCGATAACTGCCCACGGGGTTCTTCATGTTGTTGTTGTAAGTAAACCACGATGGGCGGTCTGCCATGACGCTGAATGTGGTCTTGTCAAACGAGAATGGGTATGCCACATTGCAGTACAATGGCTTGTCCCACGACTTGTTGTGACGTATGCCGTAGACCTGCCATGTAGACGGTACGTCTATGTCGTCCCATGACGAGTCGTCGTATGTCGCCGCCTCAAATCCTCGTGGACGGCTGCTTGGATTGGATGTCCAGCGAAACTTCCACGTGCCGTTGAGCGACTGGTAGTAAGGTGATGTCTCCATGCTGTTGGCATCTACTGCCGCCTCGTCCGCCACGGGAATACTGAGTGTATGAGCCGCTTCACGATTGACATGAGTGATGGTGACATCGTCCCATTCCTTCATCGTCTGAGCCTGAACGACGGTCAGTGCGGAGAGAGAGGTGAGCGCGATGGTGAGGAGCGCTCTTGATGTTGTTAGATTGGATGATAGTTGCATAAATGTATTATGATTAGTAGTAATTATGTTTCTGTAGGCAAAGGTATCAATAAGCGTATTTATAGATGTGTAGACAGGTTGCAAATGTTGTAGATAATGATACACGTAGACAAATCTATGATACATGTGGGGAAATGGTGCATTCGTATGTCGTTGATAATCAGTCTACCGTACATTTCTTTATGATTGACCAGAAACGTGCGTTTTTATCATACGTATGTTGAGCGTTGATCATACGTATGTTGAGCGTTGATCATACGTATGTTGCATCTGCATCGAACGTATGTTGCATTTTGACGTTTACATTATTGACAATAATAGTTGCGGAAACTAAAGAAATA
>JAZLKQ010000343.1:0-2832 GCA_045597745.1 Bacteroidaceae bacterium
AATTCCATGATGAGTTCTACTGTGTCAAGTGAGTCAGCACCGAGGTCGTTAGTGAATGATGCTTCTGGCTTAACTTCTGCTTCGTCAACACCAAGCTTATCAACGATGATAGCTTTTACTCTTGATTCAATTTCAGACATAATCTTTTAATTTTTTAATGTTAATGAATTGTTTTAGTACACAAATTTTGCGCAAAGGTAACAAAAATTGCAATATATGTGCAAAGTTTTTCGCTATAAAATGACTAATTATGCACGCTTTGCTCCTGTTGTGTGCAGATATTTAATACTTTTTCACGATTTTGCGTTATGCATGTGGCAAAATGAGGCTTTTTATGCATCCGCACGATTGCTACGCTTTCTCTCAAGGTGGTCGAGGATAATCTTTCTGATTCGCATACTCTTAGGAGTAACTTCAACGTATTCGTCCTCCTTGATATATTCGAGCGCTTCCTCAAGTGAAAGCACTACAGGCGGAATGATGCGAGCCTTTTCGTCAGTGCCACTTGCGCGGACGTTGGTAAGTTGTTTGGCTTTTGTCACATTGATGACGAGGTCGTTGTCATGTACATGTTCGCCTACAACCTGACCTGCATAGACCTTGTCTTGAGGGAAGATGAAGAACTTGCCTCTATCCTGAAGATGGTCGATAGCGAAGGCGACGGCAGTTCCACTTTCCATTGCTATCATGCTACCGTTGACTCGGCGAGTCATGTCGCCCTTGTATGGCTGATAGTTTTTGAAACGATGAGCCATGATTGCTTCTCCCTGGCTTGCAGTAAGCACATTGGTACGTAGGCCGATGATGCCTCGTGAAGGTATTTCAAACTCGATGTTGACTCTCTCCTCCTGAGCTTCCATTGATATCATGTCGCCCTTGCGACGAGTTACCATGTCAATCATCTTGCTTGAGAATTCTTGTGGCACGTTGATTGTAAGTTCTTCGATAGGCTCACATTTTTCTCCATTTATTTCCTTGTATATGACCTGTGGCTGACCTACCTGTAGCTCATACCCCTCGCGGCGCATAGTCTCGATGAGTACGCTGAGGTGGAGTACTCCTCGACCGCTGACAATCCAACTGTCAGTACTGTTCTCCTTTTGCTCTACACGAAGAGCGAGGTTCTTTTCAAGTTCCTTGCCAAGGCGATCGTTGATGTGACGGCTGGTGCAGAACTTGCCTTCCTTGCCGAAGAAAGGCGAGTTGTTGATGGTGAAGAGCATGGACATCGTAGGTTCGTCGATACTGATAGTAGGGAGAGCCTCAGGAGTTTCGAAGTCGCATATTGTGTCTCCAATCTCAAAGTTCGTGAGTCCGATGACAGCACAGATGTCTCCGCTGCTAACCTCTTCTGCGGCTCTGTGTCCCATGCCTTCGAATGTGTGCAACTCTTTGATCTTGGTCTTCTCCTGCCTTCCGTCACGATGGCTGATAGTGATGTTCATGCCAGTGCGGAGGGTACCTCTGTGTACTCTACCTACGGCAATACGACCTGTGTATGTAGAGTAGTCGAGACTTGTGATGAGCATCTGAGGCGATCCTTCAAGGCGTTCAGGTGCAGGTATTGTGTCAAGAATAACGTCGAGGAGATAAGTGATGTCTTCGGTTGGAGCATTGTAGTCTGGCCCCATCCATCCCATCTTGGCAGAACCGTACACGACAGGGAAGTCAAGCTGATCTTCTGTTGCATTGAGCGAGAACATGAGATCGAACACCATCTCGTAAACTTCTTCAGGACGGCAGTTAGGCTTGTCCACCTTGTTGACGACAACTACAGGCTTGAGTCCAATCTCGAGTGCTTTCTGAAGCACGAATCGTGTCTGTGGCATAGGACCCTCAAATGCATCGACAAGCAATATACAGCCGTCTGCCATGTTGAGTACTCTCTCTACCTCTCCACCGAAGTCAGAGTGTCCCGGAGTGTCAATGACGTTTATCTTTACACCTTTATAATTAATAGAGACATTCTTGCTGAGGATAGTTATACCTCGTTCGCGTTCCAGTTCGTTGTTATCCAGTATTAAGTCACCTGTCTGCTGGTTTTCTCTGAAGAGGTTGCCAGCAAGCAACATCTTGTCAACCAATGTAGTCTTGCCGTGGTCGACGTGAGCAATAATTGCAATGTTTCTAATGTCCTGCATCTTACGTCTTGTTCTATAATTCGGCTGCAAAGTTACGTATAAAAAAGCGAAACGGGGCATCTACCTCATAAAAATCAGCATGATACATGATATTTTTACGCCTCGTTTGACACTTGATAAGCAAAAAATACTTACCTTTGCACCCGCAAATCGAGAATTGGTGCCATGTCGTCTTGCTGAAGACAAGGAGTTGCTAATCGAAAATTTGCAAAATGTTTTATCAACATTCTATTAATTACAAACTAATTAACAACAGTATTATTATGTACTTAGATTCAGCAAAGAAGCAAGAGATTTTTGAGAAGTATGGTAAGTCAGCAACTGATACAGGCTCATGCGAAAGCCAGGTAGCTCTTATCACTTATCGTATCAACCACCTTACTCAGCACGTTAAGGCTAATCACAAGGATTACAGCACTAACCGTTCACTCGTTAAGCTTGTAGGTCAGCGTCGTAGTCTCCTCGCATACCTCAAGAAGAAGGATATCGAGCGTTACCGTGCTATCGTTAAGGCCCTCGGTCTTCGTAAGTAATCGTTGGGGTAGCAATATATCTCAAGGCGAAACAAAGGGGCTGTGTCAAAAGTAACCGACACAGCCTCTTATTGTACTTAAACGAAACAAAGCCCAGACTTTCCCAAGCCAGGGCTTTGTCATGTCGCAGATTTTTTGTATCTTTGGACATAGTTTCA
>JAZLKQ010000344.1:0-5572 GCA_045597745.1 Bacteroidaceae bacterium
GTTCGGGACTTCCGCAGAAGCGAACTTTCGACAACCATTCGCACATTCTCACGATGAATCATCTGGAGAAACTGAAGAACGATCAGGAAGTGGGACTCAACATTGCCTATCATAATGACAATATCCGCCGTGAGGGCAACAGCCTTTCCGACCGTTTCATCAGTGACGACAGCCGACTGCTGACACAAGAGACCTTGACAAGCGAGACGAAGATTAATAACCTGAACATTCAGGCACACTACACCAAGAATGCATCTGATGGGTTCCTGAGCAATGTACTGAAGTTTGATACAAACTGGAACTCCGACCATGTGGATGGCATGACATCGTCGGAAAGTACAGGAGTAAATCCTGTGAATTATGGCGATGAGCGTGTACGTCAGTATTTTGACCGTCCAGAGCTATCAGTATCCAATACATTCAATACGATACAGAACATAGGCAACAACAGTTTCAACCTGCACTTCTCCGCAGGTTATGCCCAACGCCCCAATACGCTCACTGCTGATGTTGACTCGCTGTTCTATGGTATGCACATGGCCTCTGCAAATACGCAGGATGTGACTTCTCGCCACATCGCAGGCCGGTTTAATACAGGCTACAGCATTCGTGTAGGCAATTTCTTCAAGTTCAACTATGGCATTAGTACTTCTGCCAATCTGCATGGAATTGTGACCAACCTATATGGTTCTGCAAACTCATCAGTAAATACGCTCCCTGCATCTTTGCAGAACGACCTCTGGTACAACACTTATTCCGTGGCTCTCGATCAGTCGTACAAATACGAGACTCACGACCTGACCGTCACGCTTGGACTGCCTCTCAACTTATACAGCCAAATGCTTGACGACCGCATCCGCAAAGACAAGCACAGCTACACCCATCTGCTCTTCTTCCCATCGCTCAGCGTGAACTGGGACATCACTCGCGACTTGTGGCTGAACACAGGAGCCAGCTATTCAAAGACAGTTGGTGACCCAGGCGGCATCTACTCAGGGTACATTATGAGCAACTACCGTACGTTCCAACGTTCCTACGTAGAACAGCTTTCTGAGACAAAGAACTACGGAGCCAATGTGAGTATTCGTTATCGCAATGCCCTGCAGGCACTCTTTGCCAACATAGGTTTCAACTTCCGTCGCAGTCATGACAATCAGATATATGGTTACATATACGAGGGAGGAACCAGTGTGGTACAGGCTGTTGATCAGCCTACAGTTGCTAATAGCTATGGTGTGAATGGAGAGGCAAGCAAGGGCTTTGACTTCATGCGCTCTACTGTTCGTGTGTTCGGAGGCTACAACCTCTCGCAGAGCGAACGACTCATTGCCAACAACCTGTACCAGTGTGATGCTCGGTCGCTCAGTTTTGGCGGTTCACTCTCTTTCAGTCCTTTCGAATGTATAGGCATTGTCTATAGTTGTGGATTTGCCAACAGTCGCAGCTATACTAAGGGTAATCATAACGCTTCAACTACTGTCTGTAGCAACTCTCAACGTCTCTCTATGAGCATTTTCCCGACCAAGTTCCTCACTCTCTCGCTGTCTGCTGAGGATAACTATAACAACCTTACTGCCACTAATCGTCACTCATGGTTTGGCGATGCTAGGGCAAAGCTCAAGTTGAAACGTGTTGACCTCGAACTGCAGCTTAATAACCTCTTCGACCAACGTCAATATACTCGTGTCAACTACAGTGGACTGGACATATATACCCAGACTTCGCTGTTGAGGTCAAGGGATGTGGTTATGACGATGAGATTGAAACTGTTATAGTCCGGCAATTATCCTTATTCCTAATGAAATCATATATACTTACTCTGATTCGCTGAGTATACGTATCTTCGTCTTTGCGGTAAGAGTGTCGGACTGTACGTCCATGCCTGTGATGTGGTATGCCTGTGGTCGTGGGGCTGTGCTGTCCGCCTGTTCGAGGGTGTCGAGTATGTCGGCTATGGTGTGTGCATGGCTCAGGTCGACATCTTCTGCCCGTGACATGATGATGATGCCTCCGAGCCATTCGGTCATGGGGAGTTCGGAGGGGAGGGGGTAGTGGCCCGCGACATGGTCGCCGTACAGTTCGACGATGTGGTTGGTATACGAGTGATATCTGTCTGTGTATACTTTGCTTACTGCTATGCGTCTCATATTACTCTCTGGTGCGTGGCTGTGGTCGTGGCTTTGGCTGTGGTCGGCGTCTTGATGGGCCAAAGGTGTTGGAGTGACGTATCTCTGGCGCACTCCTGAGCTGGATGTCTGTTGCATCGTCTGTTGCATCATCTGAGTTGGCCTTTGGCATACTTGGCTGAGACTTCTTCATGCTGTCAGGACGCTGGCGCATGGAGTCTGCTCGGAGTGAGTCTGTCTGGAGCGAGTCTTGACGTGCCTCGTCGGCAGCTGCCTCTCGGGAGTGCATTCGGACGAGGGATATGTTGCTGATGACACACATGTTGCGAGTGTCTTTTGCCCCTTCGTAGTAGAAGAATCCGCTGAGCTGCCTGATGCCTGATGGGTCGGCGGCTGCCAGTTGCATGAGCATATTGTCGGAGGAGCGTGTCTCTCTTGTCATGCCGATGGTCTTGCCGTTGTTGTAGGTGATGGAGATGTTGGCAAAGAGTCGGTCGTTGCCAGCGAGTTCATTGTTCTCAACGATAAATCTTGGAGTGAGATTGAGTATGAATGCGTCCTTGCTGTGGAAACTTGTGTCGGCAAGGATGCTGAATGTGTATTTGTTGAGTATGTCACGATTGCGCAATATATATAGGTGTCTGCCGCTCCACAGGTTGGTCGTGTCGCCGCCCGTATATATAGAGTTCATCTGATTGTTGCCAGTCTCGAGCTGTAGCTTGGTCTGCATGTCGTCGTACTTTGCGTCAAGGCGTGCATATATCTCTCGTAGTGCCTTGGGATGACGGTTGTAGTATATCATCGAACTGTCAAATATCTCTTGTGATATGCCGTGCTTCATCCATAGTGCGTCGAGGTATGCCTGTGCGTTCTTCTGCTCTTCTGGAGACAGACTGTTGATGATCCCCTGTGTGATATGGAAGTCATACAGCACCTCTTCCATCTCTGACTTGGACAGCACTTTGTCTGGCCTGTTGTCGCATGACGGAAGTATGGTGGTCAATATGATGGATATTACAGTGAGGAGGATGATCTTCTTCATGTTGTTACTATGACGCTTCTACGCTATCGCTACTTGACTTGACTGTAGCCTGACTGAGCAGTTTGTGATAAAAGATGACGAGTGCGACGATGCCGCATGATATGGCAGCATCTGCAAAGTTGAATATAGGGCTGAAGAATATACAATGCTCGTATGCATTGGGCAGGAATGGTATGTTGTTGAGCCACAGCCATCCTGGCATGTCCCATTCGATGAGGGGGAAGTAGAACATGTCTACTACCTTGCCTGTCATGAAGTCGCTATATCCTGTACCCCATGGCACAAACTCGGCAATGGCTGTACGTGTCGACTCGCTGAATATCTGTCCGTAGAAGAGGCAGTCGAAGATGTTGCCTGCTGCTCCTGCCAATATCAGGGCAAGGCATACGATATAGCCCCATGGCCTCTCTCGCCTGATCTCCTTATAGATAAGGTATCCTATTGCGGAGATGGCTATGATGCGAAATGAAGTGAGGAATAGCTTCCCGCCGATTTCCCAGCCGAAAGCCATTCCATTATTCTCTACAAACAACAGCTGAAACCAGTCTGTGATATGTATCTTCTCGCCCAGATGCATGTTGGTCTTCACCTCGACCTTGATGATCTGGTCGATGATGAGTACCAACAATATTATGGCGATTGATACGAGCCCTTTGATTTTTGCTTTGTTCATTTAGTTCTTGCTAATCTTGATTGCAGCCTTGAAGTCATCAAAGTCGTATGTCTCTCCACCCTCTGCAGCACCTGTGCTGAGCGAAGTGGCGAGTACCTGATTGGCAATGTGCTCGCCAAATCGAGCTAGTACCTCGTTGACTTCTGCCACGTCGCTTATCTCTACAGTGATACGGTCTGTAATGTCGAGTCCTGTAGACTTGCGGAGTGACTGTATCTGCTTGATAATCTTGCGTGAATAACCCTCGTACTTGAGCTCTGGAGTAATCTCGATATCGAGGGCTACTGTGAGTGCGCCTTCGTTGGCAACAGTCCATCCAGGGATATCCTCAGAGATGATCTCGACGTCAACAGCCTCGATGACTGCTTCTTGTCCTTCTACGATGAGAGTGACCTGACCATTAGCTTCGAGTTCGTTGATGAGGTCTTGGCTCATAGTAGTGACAGCGGCATTGACTGCCTTCATCATCTTGCCAAACTTCTTACCCATCGTACGGAAGTTACACTTGACCTTCTTGACGAGCATCGCTGCATCCATAAACTGGAGTTCCTTCACGTTGATCTCCTTGAGGATGATGTCCTGCATGAGCGCGATACGTTCACGTAGAGCTGTATCTGTGGCAGGGATAGCAATAGCTTGAAGTGCCTGTACTACTGGTATCTGCACCTTCTTGCGGAGTGAGAGGGCCATCGTAGTGACCTGCATAGCTGTAAGCATGGCGTCCTGGAGTGTGCCCTCTGCCTTTGCAGGGTCGTACTGAGGATATTGAGCAAGATGTACACTCTTGTTGCTGTCCTTGCCGCTTACTGCATTAAGGTCTCTATAGAGCTGGTCAGCATAGAATGGTGCTACAGGTGCTATGAGGCGGCTCACGGTGTCGAGACATGTGTAGAGTGTCTGGTATGCAGAGAGCTTGTCAGCAGTCATCTCGTTGCCCCAGAAGCGCTTCTTGTTGAGTCGGATATACCAGTTGGAGAGCTTGTCGATGACAAATGTCTGGATAAGTCGTCCTGCTGGAGTTGGGTCATAGTCGTTGAGATATGTTGTGACATCCTTGACGAGAGTGTTGAGCTCGGAGAGCAACCAACGGTCAAAGTCTGGACGCTCTGCGAATGGTATGTCAGCCTCCTTGTATTCAAATCCGTCGACGTTGGCATACATCGTGAAGAATGAATATGCCTGCTGCAGTTTGACGAAGAATGCGCTTGTCACTTCCTTTACACCTTCTGGGTCAAACGAGAGGTTGTCCCATGGCGATGAGTTTGTGATCATGTACCAGCGTACAGCGTCAGCACCGTATGTACCAATGCAGTCGAATGGATTGATGACGTTGCCGAGTCGCTTTGACATCTTCACTCCGTTCTTGTCGAGTACGAGTCCATTGGATATTACAGCCTTGTAAGCAACAGAGTCAAATACCATCGTTGCTATGGCATGAAGTGTAAAGAACCATCCACGAGTCTGGTCTACTCCCTCTGCGATAAAGTCAGCAGGATAAGCTGTGCCGTTGTCAACAAGTTCCTTGTTCTCAAATGGATAATGTATCTGAGCGTATGGCATTGCACCTGAGTCAAACCATACATCGATAAGGTCGAGCTCGCGGGTGAGTATGTTGCCAGCCTCGCTTACCAGTTTGATATCATCTACGTATGGACGATGGAGGTCAATCTTGTCGTAGTTTGCCTGGCTCATGTCTCCAGGTACGAAGCCCTTGTCCTTCAATGGGTTGCT
>JAZLKQ010000345.1:0-3439 GCA_045597745.1 Bacteroidaceae bacterium
ATGGTAAATCCCTGCTTTGGCAATGCCGTAGCCAGTGTAGTCTCCTTACGAGTCAACGGATCGACCGCCATGAGCTTGTACGTACCGTCATCATTCTTCTGCGTAGTCATGTACCTGTTACTACGAGGCATCCACCTTGCACCACTCTGCACGTCGGCAGTCCATCCAGCCGTCAGGTCACGTATATAGTTGCGTCTGGTCTCACTGCCGTCCATACTCTGGCTGTATGACCCATATAGTAAGAACCGCCCGTCGGGTGACAGGTCGAGACCTGAATACTGAGCGCACGACAACACGTCGTATATAGAGAATGTGCGCTTCTCCTTCACCTTTGCATCGCCCAGCGTCACCTTGTCGCCATCTACCGTCACACTAAGCGAATCTGTGCCTCCAGGTACGGACAGATACTTGATGACAGCCTTGTGTTGAGCTGGCTGCAACTGTATCTTGCCACCATCAGCCTTCTTGCCATCGACAAAGAGCTGATAGTCGGTTGCGCCCTTCACCTCTATCGATGCCGAGGTATATGAAGTGTTGGAGAATGTGAATCCCAACAGATGTATGGCGCTTCCTCCACTCGTTGGCATCAGTGCAGACGACCATGTCTTGTCACTGCTATATACATCTTTTATATTAATAGGTGTATTGAGCAAACTCTTCACTTCATACCTCACTGACTGCACATCTACACTATCCATCAGCACTGGCGACTTCACCTCGTATGGTCCAGCATACCTGAATGTGCTTACTGTCTGCTTCTGTGCCATGAGCGACAGACTGGCAGATGCCATCATGGCAAACGCTATGAGTTTAGTGTTCATCTTATTAGATATAAATTCTGAGTTATAAATTATAATTCACAAATTTTGCATTATACATTAACGAAGGTTCACATACTTCTTGCCGTTTCTGATATAAATGCCCTTGTCAGGTACACTCGTCAACTTGCGACCCATGAGGTCATACACGTCATCCGAAGTGTCGTCCACCACTACAGCACCTACTGGTGTGTCGTCGCCGTCACTTCCCTTATACGCCTTGAGCTCGAAGAGAGCCGAGAGTGCACGGTGCGTTGAGTTGTGAAAGAGTCCACGGTTGAGCCATGAAGATATGACAGTTGCCTTGTTACCAGACCCATTCTCCTCGGCAAACCACCAGTACACAGCATTGACATTGCTGTGCTTCTGCAGTTCAGCCACCAGATCCTGCACGTACGCCTTCTGCCCTTCCTCTGTCGCTGGCCACGTAGACTGGAAGTCGTATGTAGCGTCGCCCGCATAGTACTGATAGTTGTACGCCGTCTCCACTATCTGCACCTTCTTGGTAGGATAATACGATGCCAGCTGATTGAGCGTAGCGCCGAGTACAGACAACGAATTGTGCCAGAACGGATAATAGCTCAGTCCGATCACGTCGTAGTCCACCTTGTTGGTATTGAGAAACTTATAGAAGTTGACTGTCTGCGAAGCGCTCGCCGCCCTCTCGGAGTGTATCACAACCTGTGCCTCTGGTACTACCTCACGCACCGCCTTGATACCAGAGTTGAGCAACTTGGCAAATCTCGTCCACTGTGTAGACGACGCTGTCTGCGACGAAGTCGTATAGCACTTGTCGCTGTTGCTACGCCACAACATGCCGTAACTGACTTCATTGCCCACCTGCACATAGTCAGGTGCTGCGTCATTGTCCACAAGATACTTCATACACCTCTTGGTATATCTATACATAGAGTCGACAAGAGCAGCATCAGTCGTCGCCCACCCGGCAGGTATAGTCTGCTTGGCAGGATCAGCCCACGAGTCCGAGTAGTGCATGGTGATAAGCAACTTCATGCCCGCCGCCTTGATACGTCGTCCGAGCTTCATCACATACTCCAGGTCCTGCACTACACCAGTCTTGCTGGTGCCAGTCTCTGTAGGGTTGACAAAGAGGCGCACTCTCATGGCATTCATGCCAGCGTCATCTCTCAGGTAAGGCACAAGGTCGCTTATCCTCTTGCCTACGGGTGAATAGTAAGGTGTCGAAGCTGCCTCATACGATGGAAGCAGCGATATGTCTGCACCAACCAGTCTGTCACCACCATCTGCATATACAGCAGTCGCTGAACACAACGTCAGCAAAGCCACAATCCAATGTCTCATAATACAATGTTCGCTTTTCTTTATGATTACTTATATGTTATACTTCTGCAAAGGTAACGATTTCCTATCGTAAGACAAACATTATAAGGAGAAAAGGTACAAATAATATCCATCACCAGTCTTGGACTGACTGGCATTTGTCACCAAAGCAAAGCATATAATGTAGACGGTGCTCAAGACATTGTTTTTGCAACATACGGTCGATAAAGCTTAGACATACGGTCGATCAACGCTCAACATACGGTCGACAAAGCTTAGACATACGTATGTCGGAGCTTCGTCATACGTATGTTCAAAATACGACCTTTCGTCTTGTCGATTTCATAGTGCAGTTCTCCCCCCCCTATATGACAGTGTTTTTACATAGCAAAATCATACATCATCATTCCTAATGAATCATGTTGATATAGACCGCAAAAACGCCTATTACACCTTATTTATAATATAAATAGCCCCACGATGTACGTACATTTACCAAATATACGACAAATAGTTTGGTAATAAAGATTAGTATGTGTAAATTTGCGCCGAAATCACCTATATGAGACAATAACACATCGAACAGATTGTAACAAACTAATATTCAATAGAATTCTTATGGACAGAATAAGCTCGTTTGTAAGGACATTGCTCCTTACACTAACGTTGGCTCTATCTGTGTCTGCATACGGACAGTCTGCACAGACACAGAAGCAGTCACTGCCACTGACAGCTGGTACCATACTGCGTGACAAGACGGTATATGTAGCAAGTGCAGGCAGCATCATTGGCGATGTCTCATTCCCTAATGCATTGGAAGTAGAGGGAGGAGCTACCGCCACCATCTACATACCTAAGGGAGTGACGCTCACCGTACAAGGAGCTAACGCTCAAGGACTCACGGGTGCTGGTGCCGGCATACTCGTACCATCCACATCTACCCTGTACATCACAGGCGAAGGTACACTCGTTGCCATAGGTGGCAATGGTGGCAATGGTGGTGACGGTACAGATGGCGACGATGGTAACGCTACTGGAAATGCTGGTGTAAGTGGCAAGGGAGGTAGCGGAGGATATGGTGGTGGCGGCGGCGCTGCAGCTATCGGAGGAAATGGTGGAAATGGTGGCGACATCACTGCTGGTGGTCTCTCTCGACGAAGCACTAAGAAAGACGCCGACGGTGTGAATGGCCTCCCTGACTTCCCCGAGTCAACGGATTGCAATGGTAAAGACGGTAGTTCTGGTACTACCATGGGAAACGTATATATACTCGGCAATGTCACAATTGTTGCTACTAACGGTGCGGACGGCACGGCGGG
>JAZLKQ010000346.1:0-2062 GCA_045597745.1 Bacteroidaceae bacterium
ATGGCCGGCAGAACTGCTGTACTAACTTTATTGCCTTTGTCAATAGACGAACTTCAATCACACTTCACAGATGCTACTACATCACAATATATCCTACGTGGAGGCTATCCTGCCGTATGGACTGCCGGAGATGAAGGCAGAAAGGTCATTTTGTCCAACTACTACACTACTTATGTAGAACGGGACTTGCGGCAGCTAATAAACATAAAAGACCTACATCCTTTCCATTCATTCATCCGCTTATGTGCGGGACGAATAGGTTCGGAGTTCAATGCCTCAGCACTGTCAGTAGAGGTTGGCGTCAGTGTACCTACTATAAAGGCGTGGCTAAGCATTCTTGAAGCATCCTACATCATCCATCTGTTGCCTCCTTACTATGCTAATGTAAATAAGAGACTTACCAAGACGCCGAAACTATATTTTTATGACACAGGACTTGCTGCATGGCTTATGGGAATCAACACTACACAACAGCTCGATGTGCATCCTTTGCGTGGTGCATTGTTTGAAAATCTTGTGGTCAACGAATTTATAAAGAGAAGATACAATGACGGAGAACATCCCCTCCTGTACTTCTACAGAGACCAAAGGCAGCACGAGGTGGACTTGATAGAAGAACAGGCAGATGGTAGTATTCATGCCTATGAGATAAAGTCAGGACAGACATATCGCAAGGATTATTTCACACAGCTATCCTATCTTCGCTCTTTGCTCCCCAATAAGGTGGTGAACACACAAGTCATATATGATGGCGAACAGGAGAATCGTCAGGCATGTGACGGTATTATAAATTTTAGAAACATCAAATAAGATACGAGGGCATATCATTAGTTCGGTCAAGCTTCAACATACGTATGATCAAGCTTCAACATACGTATGATCAGGCTTCAACATACGTATGATCAACGCTCGTCATACGTATGTCTAAATTATGACATACTTTTGATTGGAAATAAGGAATATTTGTATATCTTTGCACACGACTAATATTCGATTACTAACTATAAGGAAAACTACGATGAAACGACATGTCATCCTATGTCTGATAAGTGCAATATGCATCCTGTGTCAGGCGCAGAGTCAGAGACCACGCAACAACAGACCACGTACCAATATCCCTACAGACTCCATCCGACTGAGCGACCCCTTCGTGCTTGCCGACGAGGCTACTCGCACCTACTATATGACGGGTACAGGCGGCATGATGTGGAAGAGCAAGGACCTCAAGCTGTGGGAAGGGCCTTATCGTGTGGCGGAGACTGACTCTACGTCATGGATGGGACCTCGTCCTATGATATGGGCGGCTGAACTACATCAGTACAAGGGCAAGTACTACTACTTCGCGACATTTACCAACAGCAAGGTCATCATCGACGAGTACCGTGGCAACAAGATAGAGCGACGTGCGAGCCATGTGCTCGTGAGCGACCGTCCTGACGGCCCATACCGCCCTATGGCCGACGCTACATATCTGCCTGCATCGATGCCGACGCTCGATGGCACGTTCTGGGTAGATACGGACGGCAAGCCTTACATGGTCTATTGCTGGGAGTGGCTACAAAACTGGGACGGAACGATAGAGAAGATAGAGCTCAAGCCTGACCTCAGCGGATCGGTGGGCAAAGGTCAGCTACTCTTCCGCGCAAGTGCCTCTCCATGGAGCCGCGAGAAGGACGAGAACGGCAATGACCGACCAAACAAGGTGACTGACGGACCGTTCCTCTTCCGCACATCGACAGGTCGACTCGGCATGATCTGGACGAGCTGGGTATACGATGTATACACTCAGGGAGTGGCATACTCGGAGAGTGGCACGCTCGACGGCCCATGGATACAGGAACCAGAACCTATCACCCCACCCGACTACGGACATGGCATGATATTCCGCACATTCGACGGTCAGCTGTTGCTCTCATGCCACAGTCACAAGAGTGTCAACGGACGATACGTGCGCATACCACGATTCTTCAAGGTCAGTCTTGAGGGCGACAAACTCAAAGTCTTAGAATAACAATCAATCAACTACATATCAATGGCATCAAAAGTTTATTTCACCAACCTG
>JAZLKQ010000347.1:0-2059 GCA_045597745.1 Bacteroidaceae bacterium
AATCTTTACAGCCTCCTTCTCAAGCATACGCATACCAGGGGTAGTCTTGCGTGTATCGAGCACACGTGTCTTTGTGCCTGCATCTATGAGTGCCTGCTGGTACTTGTGTGTCATGGTAGCTATACCAGACATACGTTGCAGGATATTGAGCATAAGACGCTCTGTCTGTAGCAGGCTCTGTTCCTTACCCTTGACAGACATGACGATGTCACCCGGCTTTACATGAGCTCCGTCTTCGATATACACCTCAACCTCCATAGTAGGGTCAAATCTGTGAAACACCTGCTTTGCTATCTCCACACCTGCAAATATTCCCTCCTCCTTGATAAGAAGTTTTGACTCTCCGTATGCATCGTCAGGGATGCAGCAGAGTGTTGTGTGATCACCGTCGCCTATATCTTCTGAGAAGGCGAGGTCAATGAGTCTGTCGTTGAGTTCTTCTACGCTTAACATATTCTTCCTGTATTTTTGTTGTTATTTATTTGTCATAATTCATGCTCCAGGATGTATCTCTCGTCCTTTGATTAGGAGAGAACGAGACATGCATCCAGAAGTGGCGTTTGCAACATACGTTCGACAAGCGTCCATCATACGTTCGATACACGTTCGACATACGTTCGACGAAGCCTCGACATACGTATGTCACAATCGCGCTCTATATACGAGTCGCATACCGTGTGCTGACGTGCCGTCCAGACAGTCCGTATTTATATGGTAAGACGTCCGGCATTTTCACCTCACACGTCCGGACGTTTGAGCTCATTTGTCCGGTCGTTTTGCATGAAAAGTCCAGACCTGTTATATCACACTTCATGTGACCTCGCAGTCATGCTATTTTGCATGGTATTGCGCTGTCAGCTCCTTCGTTTCGTATATTAAACTACAAAAGTAGATGTTTTGCGTCACAATATCAAATGTTTTGGTTATTTTTGCAAAAAATATAAAATATGAAAGGCTTATATTCTATCCTATTGCTAATAGGTTCCAACATATTCATGACACTCGCATGGTATGGTCATCTCAAGCTTCAGCAACTCAACGTAAGCAATCACTGGCCGCTCGTCGGAGTGATAGCATTCTCATGGGCGATAGCTCTTCTTGAGTATAGCCTGCAGGTGCCAGCCAACAAGATAGGCTTTGAAGGCAACGGCGGACCATTCTCACTCATGCAGTTGAAGGTCATACAGGAAGTCATATCCCTCATCGTGTTTACCCTTATAGCCAACGTGATGTTTCAGGGTCAACAACTCCATTGGAACCATTTTGCGGCGTTCTTGTGCCTCATTGCTGCCGTTTATTTCATCTTTATGAAGTGACGCACCAACAAAAGTATACATTATTATATAAAGTACGAAAAGAAAATCGTACCTTTGCAACCAAATGGGCAGGAGTCAATACTTTTTGCCCCTAACACATATAGACTAAAATCATTACTACAATACGACTAAGTTATGGCAATCGACAACAAACAGCGCTACATGATGCGCGGCGTAAGTGCAGCAAAGGAAGATGTGCACAACGCCATCAAGAACATAGACAAGGGCATATTCCCTCAGGCATTCTGCAAGATCATCCCAGACATACTCGGAGGAGACCCTGAGTACTGCAACATCATGCACGCCGACGGAGCTGGTACCAAGTCAAGTCTCGCATACATGTACTGGAAGGAGACTGGCGACATCAGCGTATGGAAAGGCATCGCTCAAGATGCACTCATCATGAATACTGACGACCTGCTGTGTGTCGGTGCTGTAGACAATATACTTGTAAGTTCTACTATAGGACGCAACAAGATGCTTATACCGGGAGAGGTGATCAGCGCTATCATCAACGGTACTGACGAGCTCCTCGCCGAGATGCGTGAGATGGGCATAGGCATATATGCCACTGGTGGCGAGACTGCTGACGTGGGCGACCTCGTGCGCACTATCATCGTAGACTCCACAGTGACTTGCCGCATGAAGCGTAGCGACGTCATCGACAACGCCAACATCCGTCCTGGAGACGTCATCGTCGGACTCTCATCTTGCGGACAGGCTACATACGAGAAGGAGTACAA
>JAZLKQ010000348.1:0-4104 GCA_045597745.1 Bacteroidaceae bacterium
GTGGTTTCAGCCACTCACCCATCCTTCCGGATTCGTTGCCTGAATCTAACTGAACTGCTAATTTCAGTCGGCTTGCTTGTTCGAGGTTTGTATGTGTTCCTCTCAAAAGCGATGCAAAGGTATGGGTATTTTTTTTATCATGCAAGTATTTTGATAAAAAAGTTTTATCTTTGTGGCAAATTTAGTGGTAAGCACGATGCTTTATGTCTCTTATTTCCTTTATTTAAGAGGAATATTCATATTGACAGAGTCATACGTTCGATTGCTTCGCTATAATATCGCAACAAAGTATGGACAACAAAGACACTATCGAAAAAGGTTATGGCATAGTAGAACTACCAGAATGTCGTGACGAACGAGGCGCACTCAGTTTTGCGGAATGGAGACATCTGCCGTTTGCCGCCAAACGTGTATTTTGGATATACGACGTGAATGAGGGCAAGACACGAGGAGGACATGCCCATATGGAGTGTGAAGAGGTAGTGTTTGCCGTATGTGGTAGCTTTGACATGTATGTGGACAATGGTACAGATAGTGCCACGTATACTATTAACACTCCCAACCGAGGCATATATATAGGAGCGAACGTATGGTGCGAGTTGCGCAACTTTGCCCCAGGTACCGTGTGCGTGGTTGTCGCATCATGTATTTACAACAAGGAAGGCTATATCAACGACTATGCTGAATATAAGAAGATACGATCAGAGCATTGAGAAGTTGTGGAATGAACTTGTGGCCAATGGTCGCAACTCTACGTTTCTGACAAACCGCAACTACATGGACTATCATTCTGACAGGTTTGCGGACTGTTCGCTGGTATTCTATGACAAGGACAAGGCTGTAGCATGTTTGCCAGCCAACTATGATGTCCGGACAAATACCGTATATTCGCATCAGGGACTCACGTATGGCGGACTAATCACACTACCAAAGGTGACAGCGGTACAGGTGCTTGAGGCATTTGACGCTCTTGCCGACTATTACAGGAACGAACTTGGTGCGTCATCCATCATATACAAACGTACACCTTATATATATAATAGGTATGCGAGTGACGAAGACCTGTATGCGCTATTTCGCCATGAAGCAAAACTCGTATGTAGAGGTTTGTCTACCTGTATCTGCCTGAAGGATAGACTCGGGATGTCTCAGTTGCGCAAGAGAAAGATACACAAGGCTGATGACAACGGCATTGTCGTACTGGAGACAGACGACATCGAGGCGTACTGGGATATACTGCAAGAAGCGCTTGCCACGGGACATGGTGTCTCTCCTGTACATTCGGCAGATGAACTAAGGCTGCTCAAACGTAGATTCCCCAACAACATCAAACTGTACGCTGCTTATAAAGACCAGCAGATGATAGCGGGAACTGTAATATACGACTGCGGCAACACGGTACACACTCAATATCTGGCTGCAAGCCCAGAGGGCAAGCAATGTGGTGCTCTCGACAAGGTCATCGAACATCTTATAACCAATGTATATCAGGACAGGCAATACTTTGACTTTGGCGTGTCAACCGAGGAAGGAGGCAAGATACTCAACGAGGGGCTAATATTCCAAAAAGAGGGATTTGGCGGCAGAGGCATCTGCTATGACTCATACAAGATAGACCTCAAAAGTTAAAAAGCATTAGACTTTCCATCAAAAGCCTTTATACATGCAATGAAATAGGAATATTTATGCTAATTTTGCACAGTATTCATATAACCAACTAATAACATAATAATAAGACAAATACAATGAAGAAGATTTTGTTTGCAATCATAGTAGCAGTTGCACCGATCATGATGAGTGCACAGAGTTATGGAGTATTCAGTCGTAGACCAGTGAAGCAGGCTGTGGACATGAGCATGTATACTCAGGCTGGAGCTGTACCTGAGGTTGACGGCAAGGTAGTATTTACTGAGACAATAGATGCTCAAGGCAAGTCACAGGAGGAACTCTACAAGCGTCTGTCATCATGGGCTAACCTACGCTTTATGCCAAACACAGAGAATGGCGAATGGTACGAGCCTTCATACTACAAGAACTTCGAGTACTCTACTATCAAGACAGCGGACAAGGATGGACTGATAGTATGTATGGCAGACGAGGAACAGGTATTCTCCAACAAGACATTGTCTAAGGACTTCACTCGCATGAACTATACACTCAGTATGCAGTTTGGCAACGGAAAGGTAATAGCAACAATATCAAATATCTCATACGTATATACAGCGACTGGCAACGCATCACGTATACCTGCTGAAGACTGGATTACAGACAAGGAGGCTCTCAGCAAGAAAGGTGGTCTGATGAGAATACCTGGAAGATTTCGTGTAAAGACTATCGACCTCAAGAATGAACTCTTTGCCCAGATCACTAAGGTTGTAACAGAATAATGAAAAGCGACGAGATAGACAAGATAATTGCTGAAGCCCTTGAGCAAGAGAAAAGCAATAAGAGAAGCCACAAGCACCCGAAGTCGGACAAGGTCAAGACTGCACGCAAGGTACTTAACGCTCTATTCATGATAGGGTTTGTGGCTGCCATTATCATATATTTTGTAATGCCAGACGAAGTCCCTGAGAAGAAAATCATCTTCTTCAGCGTAGGATTCGGTTCGGTATTCCTCAAACTTGTAGAGTTTTATCTGCGATTCATGTTTTAGACGGCTTCATAATATCAATATCATGACAGCCTCTCCTTTGGAATCTGCACACACCCTTATGAAACAATACTGCATAGCAATATTAGTAACTCTCACCGTAATGCTCTCCTCCTCTCCGGCATACGCACAACGTATAATCGGTGAATTGGAGAGCAATGCTGACATAAACACTACCCTGCCAGACTCTTCCAGCAGAGGAGGCAAAGAAAAGGTAGAGGTACCAGTGGATATATACGCATGGACTATAGACGAGAGATTTGGCAATCGCATCATGACAGATGTAGACACTCTGCATCATCAATTCCAGAACAACTCGCTTAGCGAAGGTATTAACGGACACTTCAACACATTGGCCAATCTCGGTTCGCCGCGCCTCAACCGTGTTTTTATGGAACGTAAACAGGGCGAACAGTTCATGTTTACAGACCCAATAGACCAGTTCTTCGTTACAACAGAACGTTTCCTGTTCTACAACACGAAGTCGCCATTTATGAACATACAGTACAACAACTGCGGATCTAAGACCACAGGATACGACAACTTCAAGGCGACGTTCACCAACAATGCCGGCAAGCGTATCAACTTTGGCGCAATATTCCACTACATGTATGGACAGGGCTACTACGATGCACAATCCACTTCATACATGAATGCGTCTGCATGGGGATCATACATAGGAGACAGGTATGACATGCACTTCTACTATCAGCACAATCATACCAAACTTGCAGAGAATGGCGGTATTACTGACGAGAGCTACATAACCCGTCCCGAAGACCTGCCTATCAGATATCAGTCAAGCGATATTCCGACACGCATCAACAACACGTGGAGCAAGCAGGAGCACGACGTAGTATACCTCAACCATAGATACCACATCGGATTTACCCGTACAGAGGGTGACTCGACTGATCTGCATGACGTCTTTGTACCGGTCACAAGCATATTCCATACTCTCAAGCTTCAAAAGTATGCACGAGGTTATATCTCTTACAAACAGCCTGAGGACTTCTATACCAATATATATTTGCCTGGAGACTCTACCAACGACCGCACAAAGAACTTTGCCATAAAGAATCTTGTAGGTCTCTCCCTTTGCGAGGGATTCAACAAATGGGCATCCGCCGGCATCAACATCTATGGAGGTCTTGACTACCGTAACTTTACGATAGACGACATACCGGCAGAAGGATTTGGCATGTCCAACGGACGTGTTACTAAGCGCAAATACTCCGAAAGCAATGTGCTCGTCGGCGGACAGATACTGCGTACTCAAGGTCATACACTACATTATAATATCAATGGTGAGTTCATAGTGGCAGGCGAAGACATGGGGCAGTTTGACATTAACGGACGTGGTGAGGCTAATATACCATTGGCTTTCCTAAAGGACACCATGCAGGTAGTCATTGGCGGATATGTCAAGAACCTCGCCCCGACATTCTACT
>JAZLKQ010000349.1:0-3498 GCA_045597745.1 Bacteroidaceae bacterium
GGGGATCTTAATTTCTGGTTACGTTATCTCAAATTGGTCAGGAGAAGCAGCAAGACATGTACCAATGAATATTTTTGCAGACTTGGCAGATAATGCTGCACCCTGCGACATAAAGGTACGGAACGGAACTACTGTATTAGCATCAGGAGTAAAAGCCGTACCAGTTTCGTTCATACCATATGCTGCATCATCAACATAAAGGAATGTGCCCGTATGGATATATCCGTCAGCTTCCGTCGTAAGATCGGTGGATACAGGTACAGTAGTCGAGCCATCGTTGCTGAAGATTATATTCTTCTCAGTGAGGTTGAACTCATAGTAACGACTACCGGGGATGCTAATGAGATAAGGGATATTAGCAGTCTGTGGTAGGTAGTCTGCATACTCATGCTGCTGAGTGTACCATGTATTGTCAGCTTTGTTATAGCCTGAGAGCCCAGTGAAGTATTCGTTGGCTGCATAGATATAGTTAAAAGCTGCAGCGGTTTGATTATCATTATCGAAGAGCCCTTCTCCTTCTGTACCAGGTCGCAAGAAGTTAGCTATTGTTTTATCGTCAGCGGAACCAACGGAGACGAGTCCACGCAGCCAGTATTCGTGGTGGAGAGTCTTGTCATTGGTTGCAGGGTTAGCAATCTGTTCCTCTGTTGGAGTGCCGTAGAAGTGGGTTATCTCTCCGTTGGTCTCAGTCTCTACCTTCTTCACGGTGAATGGCAGGCAGATGCCTTCCCATGCGTCGTTATTACTTTCAGCCCAATATGCAGGCATGCGTTCATACCATGCACGGTTTGTTACGTTGAAGGCTATAGGTGCACAGAACTCCTGTTTATCGACAAGGTGAAGATAAGGGGTAGTGTAGGCATCAACTGTTTTCTTCACAGGATGGAATGTTACCTGTGCCTCAGAAGTATTGTCAGCTTCATCAGCAATGATGCCCTTGTCCTCGTTGTGATACACAAGGAGGTTTTGTGTCACTTTATTGACATTCTCGTTACTATATGGCAGAATTGCAGCGTTATTGTCGCTATCGAACGAGAAAATTGCAGTTGGGCGATCGTCCCTGTGACCATAGAAATCACCGTCGGCATTCTCTGCGGTGAAGTCGATAGCTGTGAGCGTTGGTTGCAGAGCCCATGCCTCCTTGTTATAGTGGAAGATGTCTGCTGTGGTGCTGCGGTAATAACCATTTGTACGATAGACACGGTTTGTTTCGTTCCACGCTCCCAAAGTAGCTTTGCTATCGTCAATATGCTGTGGGTATGGCGTTGAGGCAATGCCATCAGGGTTCAGCGCCTGTCCGAAGAACAGGCAGTCGTGGACTTCAATCTCCTTTGCGGTATGAGCGATGTTATGCTTTGTGTTTACACTGCCGTAGTTAGGATTGTCGGTACGCAGCATACGGCTGTCATAACCATCGGTATGTGCATACTGCCAGTCGCCAGCAGCATAGACATCGGTATCAATCTCTTCGCCCTTGGCATAGCGGTTGCCGTTGATATAGCCCTCTGCAGCGTCGGTGGTGTGGTAGTGATGCGAAAGGTCGTAAGCCTTCTTGCCGTAAAGGAAGTCGTCATTGGTTTCTTTGACGAAGCAATTCTCTGTAACGTTCTCCACCGTTGTGACGGAGCTACCACCTATCAGACCGAGGTTATAAACCTTAGCACCCACAGCAAGGTTGTCACCAAAGAGAGAACCTGAAGGGATAGTCACATTATAACCATCACCATTCAGCTCACCCTTGAAAGGAACGCTAATCTCAGGCACTGCGGTAAGATTGATGTCGCTTTGCAGATATATCTTCATGCCTTCAAGTCCAACAGGTATGCCGAGGGTATTGTCAGTAGCGGAGAGATTGAGATAGCTGACAAAGGCATCCCAGTCATCCTTACCTTTTATATATATACGCGCGCCAGCCTGTGGGTCGAGGGCGTCTGTGGCAGATTCCTTGACGATATTGACATGCTCCATATCGTGATAATTGTGCACGAGGAGTGAAGAGAACTTGGAATCGCTGGCAAGGCTTACTGGGAAAGAGTTGCCACCGGCATGGACTACATACTGCAGTCCCCAACCATTGTAGCGATACTTTGCCATTACGTCTGCCTTATAGTGGTCTATGTATTTATTGTATGAAACTACATAGACATACTTATCCTTGTCAGTTGCCAGAGGGTCAGGATTAACAAGACGCCACGATGTTCCTGTCACAGGCATTGCCTCGTCGGTCTCTATCACAAGGTTCTTTGCCTCTGCATGTATCAGTTCTCCAGGCATAGCGCAGTTGTCGATATACAGTTGTCCCGTAACGCGAGGTCCCTGTACATAGACAATGTTCAGTGTTATGTGATATGTGTATATATCCTTTGGATCGCCCGTGCCACTTTCCAGTTCAAATGTTACACGACAAGGGTCTGACAGATGATCGCGCCAATAGTTGGCGGTATTGTTAACCTCACTGTCGTTGAGACGAATGGCGAGCAATGGACTTTCCTGTCCGTTGTCAGCACCTGGAGAGTAAGTAAGGTTGGTTTGCGACTCACTGTCAGTTCGTGGCAACAGAGTGTATCCTCCATCCTCGTTATAGGTGTCGGAAGTGGAAGCACTGAGCTTCAGGGAGTAGCCTTTCTCTGTATTGGCGATGTCACACGACTGTCCAGACTGTGTATAGTGGGAATAATGCGGATGTTCCCAATTTACATTCTTTATCCTCACCACGTCACTCTTCTTCGTACCAGAGAGAGTGATAATCTGGTCGAGGTTATCCATGTCAAAAGAAATGTCCTTTGTTCCGATGAAATCCTCATCACCATAGGTATAAGCGGTTATGGTGTTGGTGAAGAAGTACTTGTTACCCATCACGTACCAGTAGTGGGCAGGACGTTCATCATCGTGGGCCTCCTTTGCCTGATGTGGGGTAGAAGAAGTAGTGCCTGCGAAGTTCTTAGGGAAACAGTCATCTACGACATACTGCGGATTGTTGTCATCTACGGTACCAGGGAAGACGAAGTTGCCCGAGGTATTCATGAAGTGACTGCCATCGCTGTGTACATTGTCTGCATATACATAGCCACCACCCTCGCCAACGACGAGGGTAAGCAGCTTCACCTCACACACGCCAACGACAGGACCATAGTAGATATGGTCTGTCACGTCAACATATGAACCATCAGGCTGCTGGGTCGCTGTGGTATATACATTCTGCACCTTGAGGGTATAGCCATTGTTGATGCCTATCATGTTGCGGGCCGTGCCGATGTTGCGCTGCTTGAAGTGTGTGTAGTGGTCGCCGTCCTTTACTACGTGATTCTCTTCATCATAGTCAGCATCAATGTAATCTTGCTTGTTCGCCTGATAGGTCTTGTCAATATATACGCCTGTCTCATCATGATACTTCGCCGTGCTGAACTCATCATTGGTAGCGATGGTACCGATATAGTGTACATTATTGAAGAAACCGAGATAGTTTCTTGAACGCCTCGTTTCATGCCTACGGTCTGC
>JAZLKQ010000350.1:0-3182 GCA_045597745.1 Bacteroidaceae bacterium
CTATCGACAACAGCCTCAGCGTCAGCGAAGGCGACAACCCGACAGGCAACCCTCGTCTTGACAAGCGTGCCTATCGTGTGCCATCAGACCTCAGCAAGGCTCACCCATCATTTGCCGGTATCATCGGCAGCGACGAGTTTGACCCTACTCCTGCTGACCACAAGGCAGAGGCAGGATACCATGCAGCCAAGAACCTCAAGATATACTGGCAGTGGAATCACAACCCTATAGACGAGGCATGGAGTCTCACAGACCGTCCAGGTTATCTCCGTCTCAAGACTGCACGTGTGGTAGACAACCTCAACGTGGCGCCTAACACTCTTACTCAGCGTATGTCAGGTCCTGAGTGTACTGGTGCAGTATCTATAGACTTCAGCAAGATGAAAGAAGGTGACATCTGCGGACTTGCCGCACTCAATGGCGATAGCGGCGTACTTCGCATCATCAAGCGAGGAGGAAAGACTTTCTTGCAGCTTACAGAGGAGAAGGCCGTATTTAAGCAGCCACACAATATCGACCGAGTTGATGTTGACGTGATTGAGGAGCTTCCTCTAAAGGGAAAGGTCGTCTACCTCAAGGTGCATGGAGACTTCAACCCTCGCAGAGACATGGCAAGCTTCAGCTACAGCCTCGATGGCAACAACTGGACAAGCATCGGTCGCGAGATAGCGATGCGATTTGACTACAGACGTCACTTCATGGGATCTAAGTTCGCCATATTCAACTACGCAACCAAGCAGACAGGAGGATATGTAGACGTTGACTGGTTCCATTATGAGGAGAAATAACCTGTCCAGATCAATAGATTGACAGACACGAGCACACACTCCCGAACATTATCTAACAACTTACAACACATAAATGAAAAAGTATTTACTATCACTATTGACTGCATGTATATGTACGTCATCTATGTTTGCATGGATGTCCAACGATATGCATACAGCAACTGCAACTGGCGAGAGCGGGGCATACATGCTCCATGCGCCAAACAAAGCTAGCAAGACGGAGGCGACTCTGTTCTCCCTTACCGACGGAAGTTTCAACCCAAATATATGGGAGACGGGGCAGTACACTTACAATGCATCGACAGGTGTCGGCACCCTGTATACCGGACAGTATGGTTTCGGTGGATGGCAGAGTGACGCGGGATTTGACGTCAGCGATTACGAGTCTATAACTGTCACACTTGCGGAAGCACCTACGGATGAGGTTGCTTTCCGTATATTTGACGTCAACAATTACCATACGACTCCAACGAAAGATGTTACATTCAGCGGTAAGACATCTATCACGATTGACATATCAACTATTGACAAGATATATATTGCAGGCTTCTGGAGTTATGGAAACACTGGAGGCAACTTCGTCAATCACCCTATCAAGATAAAGTCTGTAACACTTACTAAAATGGCTGTTGAAGACAGCGGTTACGAGCCAAACGTCACTCCTGGAACTATAGAGATAACTACTTCCGAAGCTAAGGAGAACAGCTGGGATTCGCAGGTGAGATACAAGTTGCCTAAGGCAATGACTAAGGGGCATCAGTATACTATCATAATGACTGCAAAGGCGAGCTCACGATTTGACATACAGGCTGTAGCTGTGTGGAATGCATCTTCTAACAAAGATGAATGGGGAGGCTCTGCAGACATTCAGTATCACGGTGGTACAGTGACTACTGGCTGGAGAGCAATAGCGTTTGAGACTAACGGCAACTTTGCATACGACTACCTCTTCCTCAATATAGGCAAACTTGGTGGTTGGATGCACATCAGCAACATCAAGATCATTGACAAGAGTACAGGAGCAACGCTCTCTGATGACAACATGACCTCTACTGCTGCATGGAGCAAGGTCAGCTATCACGACCATGTAGGATATGGCGCACCTCATGAGGACTTCGTGTTTACAGGATATGATGATGCCAACTACACACTCATGCCTCTGCATCAGGAAGGCAAGTACTTCGTCAACTCAAAGGGCGACAAGGTCACTCTCCATGGTGTGATGGATACTCCTAATGTGTACTTCAACAATAACAGATGGCAGCTGACAAGTTGGGAAAACCGTTACAATAATGACGGTGACGTACGCAACTGCCTCGGATATTTCAATACACTTCTCTCTGCATTTACCAATCATGAGGCAGGTTCTTATTGCGATGTATTCCGCTTGCATCTTGACCCTGCATGGACCAATGATCCAAACAAGACAGCGACCAACGGCGGTGACGAGAATGATATAAGCCGATTCTCTCCAGACCGTCTCCGCACTTATATGGACAAACTCTACTGGCCTATCATCGAGATGGCGATGGCAAAGGGACTCTACGTCATCGTACGTCCTCCTGGTGTATGTCCGCAGACTATACAGGTAGGTGGCGAATATCAGGAGTATCTCAAGACTGTGTGGGGCATCGTGTCAAGCGACGAGCGCATCAAGAAGTACGCTGGTCAGATCATGATAGAGCTTGCTAACGAACCTATCCAGGTACTTAGTGCAAGCGGCGTCAACTCCAATAACGATGCGCACGTGCTACATGACTTCTTCCAGCCTATCGTCGACGTGATTCGTGCCAACGGATTCAAGGGCATAGTACTCGCATCAGGTTCTGGCTATCAGTCTCAGTACGGAGGTTACGCATCATATCCTATCACTGGCGATAACATCGGATATGCAGTACACTTCTACCCTGGATGGATGGGTACTGACCGCACATTCGACGAAAGTACCATCATCAATCAATTTAAGTCTCAGGTGCCTGTAGTCAATGCACGTCCTATCGTCATCACAGAGATAGACTGGAGTGCAGAGAAGTCTCCTCGTGTATTAGACCACGTGAATGAGATGGGACAAAACGTATACAAGAACTACGGCACATGGGGTACAGGACGTTCTGACGGATTCGGCAAGGCATTCCGTGCTGTACACGACTACTACGGCAACATATCCATGACTCTAACCCACCCTTACGAGTATGTTGACTTTGACAAACTCTTCAATCAGGGCATTGTCACATACTCTTTCCAGAGTGAAGCAGAACCAAAGCAGGCGTGCGCTTACTATTGCTACAACTGGTACAGGGAGATTGCATACGACCACCGCAACCAGACATATCAGGAAGATGAAGAAGACCTCGAAGGAGACTTCAACCTCACTGCAGACATGTTCTACAAATG
>JAZLKQ010000351.1:0-2897 GCA_045597745.1 Bacteroidaceae bacterium
TGTTGATGCAACTGTTTTTCGTCTCAGAAGCATACTCACAAGTCTACATGGGCCGTTCGACATACGAATATGCTGATGCTGACGGTAGAGGGCCAAAGATTGAGTTTGACGATGGACGTGAATACTCATTCAAGAAGGACTATGGATTTGGGAGTAATTGGTTTATCAACCCACAGTTGGGATATAGCCTGTCGTTAGGAGAGAACTGTCATCCAGAGGACTTCATCAAGGCATACGCTCCGAGTATCGACGTGATGGTCGGCAAGTGGTTTGTGCCATCATTTGGTATGCGTCTCGATGTCGGCATGAATCCAATGGTGGGACGTGCACCTAAAGTCCTCATCAAACAGTGGCCTGAGCTATATGGTACATATCGTTACAATGTCTTTTCGATGTACCTTGATGGTATGGCAAATGTATCTAATATCATCAAGCCATTTGACGAAAAGAAGGTATTCAATCTCATTGGTATATTTGGTGTAGGATTTATCCAGACATTTGCTTTCGAGAAGAAGTTGAACGACTGGCATCTGCTCTATCCTGTCAACAGGAAAGGTGCTACATACATGGCGGCACACGTCGGTGCTCAGTGTCTATGGCGTACAAAGGAACACCTCGACTGGGTGGCAGAGGCTAAGATTAGCGCTACAGACGATAAGTTCAACGGTGTGAAGAGTGGACTCAACATAGAGTTCTATACAGATTTCAAGTTTGGTATAGTATATCACTTTGCTGACAAGAACGGCAACAGAAGGTTTCACAACACAATCTACCGCAAGAAGCTGACTGCCGGCGAACCTAAACCTATCCTTGCAACAGCCGCAGAACGTGTGGCAGATGCAGAGGATCCTGCTATACAGTTCTCTGAGAAGGTAAGCATTGGTGATACGCTCAATACACGTATCAGATTCTATATCGACAGGACATACATACACGATGATGAACGTACTAAGGTAGCTTCGGTAGCACGATTTATGATGAATAATCCCAACCTTACCCTTCGTATCGTAGGTATGCCAGACGTCAATTCGGCAGATGCCACCAATGACAGTCACAACCGCAAGATCGCCCTTTCGCGTGCACAGGCAGTAAGGGATATGCTCATAGTAGACTTTGGTATTCCAGCCAATAGACTAATCGTCGATCATACTCTACGTCCAGCTCGTCAATATGATGAAGTCAATGAATGGATGCAGGGGGCAGTATTTATCATGCAATAACAACAAATCTCACAACTAACTTTATGAAACAACTGATCTCATCACTTCTAATGCTCGTTGCAGCATCAGCATCAGCACAGCAGGTAGGGTCTAGTCCTATCCGTGTCAATCAGATAGGATATTCACCAACAGCAGAGAAAGTGGCTGTAGTAGAACAATTCGCACGAAGCAAGAAGTATACTCTCCTTGACGCCAACGGCAAGAAGGTATGGTCGGGCAAAGCCACTCGTACCGCAAAGTCTACATGGTCGGGCAAAGAGAGAGAAATCATCGACTTCTCGTCGGTCACAACTCCAGGTGAATACAAGCTCGTAGCTGGCAGTGAGAGTCAGTCTGTAGTCATCAAGTCTCACCCATACGAAGCCCTTGCCAAGGCGTCAATGCAGGCATTCTACCTGCAGCGTACAGCAGAACCTATACTTGCAGAGTACGCAGGAGTATATGCTCGTCCTGCCGCTCATCCTGATACTGTGGTCTATGTGCATCCTAATGCGGCGTCACAATCTCGCCCTGCCGGCACAGTCATCAGCAGCCCAGGCGGTTGGTATGATGCTGGAGACTTCAACAAGTACATAGTCAACTCAGGATTCTCCATTGGACTCATGCTGTCAGCATACGAGATGTGCCCAGATTACTTCAAGTCCATGAAACTCAACATACCTGAGAACAAGAACAATACTCCGGACTACCTTGACGAAATGTATGTCAACCTCAAGTGGATGCTCACTATGCAGGCCCCTGAAGATGGTGGAGTATATCACAAGCTCACTACGCCAAGCTTTGAGGGATTTGTCATGCCAGTCACATGCAAGCAGAAGCGCTACGTTGTCTACAAGACTGTGACAGCGTCACTTGACTTCGCCGCTACAATGGCAAAGGCAAGTCGCATCTATGGACAATATCCAGAATACAAGGAGTTTGCCGCTACAGCTCTACGTCAGGCAGAGGCTGCTTTCGAGTGGGCGACAAAGCATCCAGATACTTTCTACTTCCAGGATGAACTCAATAAGAAGTTTGAGCCTGCCGTAACAACAGGTGCATACGACGACAAGGATGCAAAGGATGAGTTCTTCTGGGCAAGTGCAGAACTGGCATTAGCTACTATGGACAGCCAGTATATCAACAATATTGATAAGTATATGCCATCAGAGTTTTCAGAGCCAGTATGGGGAGAAGTTAGCGGGCTCGGCATATATACAGCTATAGGATATACCATGCAGCCAGGTGCCATGTATGCTAACGAGATACGCATGTACCTCAGTCCGTTGGTGACACGATATGCCGACAGGCTCCTCGCATCTGTACCTTCATCATGCTACAACTCAGCCTACGGCAATCAGACATCAGACTTCGCATGGGGCTGTCTTGCAGAGAAGTGTTGCGGTCAGGGTATAGCACTCTTGTACGCATACCGACTGACAAAAGACAAGAAGTATCTTGATGCTGCAATGCAGAATGCAGACTATCTGCTCGGTCGCAATGCGCTCGGTTACTGCTACGTGACAGGTTTTGGTACATACAGCCCTAAGCAACCACACCAGCGTCTATCTGCCGCTGACGGTATAGACGAACCTCTGCCGGGCTTCCTCGTAGGCGGTCCTAACCCTGGTCAGCAGGACAAGGGCAATGTGCCTGTGCCTTATCCATCGACTTATCCAGACGAGTCATATCTCGATC
>JAZLKQ010000352.1:0-4345 GCA_045597745.1 Bacteroidaceae bacterium
AGTGTTGCTTGTATCGCTTAGGGTCGAATGTGGCCACACCTCTGTTGCCGAGGTCGAATGTGACTGTCGCCCTGCTGTCTGTGAGCAGATGTTGCCACAGGTGTGTGTGGGTGCTGTTGATGTCGTCTATCACGAGCACTTTGCTGGCGTCTGCCGTGGCGGCAAATGCCTCTATGCTTCGGGTAGCGTCTGCTGTGGCGGCGGTGACGTGCATGACGTTGTGTGGCCGGAAGTGATTGTTGATGCGCCACAGCTGCCGTTCTCGTTCGTTGCAGAGACTGAGGTCGTGGTATGCATAGTAGTGCATACGTTCGAAGAATACGTCTCTGACGAGTTCGTATGCCCAGGGCGACTGCACGCCAAATCCTCGGCGGTGCCATGCCCGGGGTATAAGGGTGATGATGTTGTATAGCTGACGGTTCATGATATGACTGAAAATCAGTTGGTGGAGGCAAAAGTACACAATTTTTACTAATGCTACTGCATATATAGTGAAAAAGATGCTGTCAGCTTTGCTGAACTGCAATAAAATCATAACTTTGTGGCGACTTTGTGTCAATATGAACATTAACTACTAACAACTATAGATATAAAGTATGGAAAAGACTTGGCGATGGTTTGGCAAGAAAGACAAGATAACTCTTTCGATGCTACGTCAGATAGGTGTAGAGGGTATCGTGACAGCACTGCACGATGTGCCTAACGGCGAGATATGGACTGTAGAGGCTATCAATGACCTCAAGCAATATATAGAGAGTCACGGACTGAGGTGGTCGGTGGTGGAGAGCCTGCCTGTATGTGAGGCTATCAAGTATGCTGGCGCTGAGCGTGACCAGCTTATCGAGAACTATAAGGTGAGTCTCGCCAATCTCGGCAAGTGTGGCATACATACTATATGCTACAACTTCATGCCTGTACTCGACTGGGCTCGTACCGAACTTGACCACCCTTGGGAGGATGGGAGCTCTTCACTCTATTTCAACAAAGTGAAGTTTGTGTACTTTGACAAGTATATCCTCAAGCGCGAAGGAGCTGAGGCAGACTATACTGCAGAGGAGCTTGCCGCGGCTGCAGAGATGGACAAGACAATGACGGACGAAGGCAAGGCTGCACTGGTAGACACGATCATTGTCAAGACTCAGGGATTTGTCAACGGCAACATCTCTGAGAAGGACAACAACCCAGTGGAGCTCTTTCGCAATCTTCTGGACTTGTACAAGGGCATAACACGAGATGAGTTGCGTGCCAACATGAAGTACTTCCTTGAGGCAATCATGCCAACATGCGAAGAGTACGGCATGAACATGTGTGTACATCCTGACGATCCTCCAATGCAGTTGCTTGGTCTTCCTCGAATCGTGACATGTGATGAAGATATCGAGTGGTTCCTCTCGGCTGTCGACAATCCTCACAATGGACTTACATTCTGTTGCGGTTCGCTGTCAGCAGGAGCGCACAATGATGTGCCAGAGCTTGCTCGCAAGTATGCCAAGCGTACGCATTTCGTACATCTTCGCAGCACCAATGTATTGCCTAACGGAGACTTTATCGAGGCAGACCATCTTGGTGGCCGTGCCAACCTTGTTGAGGTATGCAAGATATTTGAAGAGCAGAATCCTGACCTCCCAATGCGAGTAGACCATGGCCGCATGATGCTCGGCGATGAGGACAAGGGATATAATGCCGGATATTCATTCCATGGCCGTATGATGGGACTTGCCCAGATGGACGGCGTGATGGCGGCGGTGAAGTATTTGATGAATGCATAATGCATAATTGTTAAACAAGAAAACAATCAACACAACAGAATATATGCTTAAAGGGAAGATAGCTGTAGTCACAGGTGGAACTGGTGTACTCGGCAGCAACGTCAGCGAAGGCTTGCTTCAGGCAAGTGCGACAGTAATAATCGTAGGTAGCCGTCAGGAGACCGTGGACAAGGCATTGGCAAAGCTTGCTCCTGTAGCGGAGGCTCATTCTACTACTGTAGAAGGATATGTATGCAATGTGCTCAATCATGACGATATCGTCGCACTGACAGACAAGATTGCAGACAAGTATAGCCGTGTGGACATCCTTGTAAATGCTGCTGGCGGCAATGTGGCTGGTGCAAATATCATGGACGACATGGACGTGTTTGACTCAAGCATTGAGGATCTCCACAAGGTCATCGACCTCAACCTGTGGGGAACTATATATCCATGCCTCACGTTTGGCAAGATCATGGCAAAGCAGAAGAGTGGTTCGATCATCAACATATCAAGTATGGCGGCATACGACGCTCTCTCTCGTGTCATGGGTTACAGCATAGCCAAGGAGGGAGTCAATGCGCTTACCAAATGGCTTGCTCAGGACTTCGCCCGTAAGTACGGAGACAAGATACGTGTCAATGCCATTGCACCAGGATTCTTTATCGGTGAGCAAAACCGCCGTGCTCTTCTCAATGAAGATGGCAGTCTCACAGAGCGTAGCCACAAGGTGCTCAACAAGACTCCAATGGGCAGATTTGGCGACATATCCGAACTCAATGGCATCGTCAAGTTCCTCAGCAGCGACGAGGCAAGTTTCGTTACAGGCACTATCATTCCTGTAGATGGTGGCTTCAGCAGTTTCAGCGGAGTATAGACATACAAGTATCATAACTATCCTAACAACTAATTTCAACATGAGAAAAACTAAACTATTAACTTGTCTTGCGGCAGTTGCCATGTCGTCTGGCACGTTTGTCAATGCACAGACACCGACAGGTGCAGACTTTATCAACGCTTATAAGCTCACAGATTGTACTATACCTTTCGATATAAATGCTGAAGGTGAAGCGTTCCACGTGAAGTGGGGCATGGATACAGCATGGGACTGGGACTACAATGTCAATCGTGGCGTGGCACATATCGGAAAGGGCAACTTCGAGACAGGACGCGTCAGCTTTCAGCCTAACGACCTCGTGACAGACAATGGCGATGGTACATATACGCTTACTGCACGTCAGCAGAAAGAGCTGAAATGGCGATGCGATCTTATAAAGCGAACTGGTACTACAGAGGTGAATATCAACTGCGACCATGAGGCACTCTTTGCAAATGACGACTATACCGGACGTACCAACTATCAGGGCAAACCTGTGGAGTGGTACAAGCTCATCAAGGCGAGCGTGCAGTATGTACAGGCTCAGGGCCTGACAGTGGTCAGTGTATCTCCATTCAATGAGCCTGACTATGTATGGCAACAGGCTACAAGCGAGAATCAGGCCATGAAGGACTTTCTCGAGATTGCCAAGCTCATCAAGGCAGACCCATTCTTTGATGACATCAGAGTGTGTGGAGGCAATACCCTCAACTGTGACCGCGCTACACCTTGGTACAACTATCTTGTCAACTATATCGACGAGGGCAATACCCATCAGCTGGCAGGATCATTTGCCAACTACGCCAACTTCTTTACGAGAGTTCGTCAGGACGGCAAGGTGGCAACAGGCGATGAGCTCCACAATGTAGGTGAGGCTATCGTTGGTGTACAGTACGGTATGCAGACTGGTATATGGTGGGGATTTGACGCCAAGGCCCGCGGACAGTTCTGCCTCGACTCTAACGAAGGTGTACGACTTGGCTACGGTGAGGACCGTAACCACTGGACAGCAGGTGCGGTATATCGTAATGACGTGACTGGCGAGGTACACGGATATATTGGCAGTAGCGAACGTCAGGCCAACAACTCTTCATACAGATTTGTATCAACAACTCGTCCAGTATTCTTCAATGGCGAAGGTCCTACATATCAGTGGACATACGATATGCCGGGAGGTACTGGTTATCAGAAAGGACAGATCAATGCAGAGCTCCTCTTTGACGTGACTTGGGGTGAAGATGTAGCTCCAGGCATTATCAACGGTACATATCAGATAATGAATGAACGCTCTGGTATGCTCCTTACGATGAACGGTAGCGGACCTATACAGAATGTGGCACGCAAGACTACAGGATATACTCAGCAGTGGAAGGTATACCCAATACAGAAGTTTGGCGATTGCTCATACTATGCTATAGATAATGCCAATCCTGCACTTGACACGCATCTTAACCTCCTCAACATGAACCTCAATGCAGGTGCAAAGGTCATCTGCTACAATGCTAATCATGAGGATGTAGAGCAGTGGTATCTCAAGTATGCTGGCGATGGCTACTATTATATCATATCTCGTCTTTCCAACAAGTATCTGTATTGCGGTGGTACAACTTCAGGTTTGGAGCTGACTATGGCAAATGCGCCTGCTGCTACAGCTACCGCTACTACTCTCAGAAGTTACCGTTGGAGATTTATGCCTGTAGATGCTCCTACAGAGAAGAAA
>JAZLKQ010000353.1:0-2823 GCA_045597745.1 Bacteroidaceae bacterium
GCGTTTGTCAGGAAGAAGCACAAGCTAAATGCTGCAACTGCTGTGGTAAACCAACCGCCGATAACGCTCAGCACACCTGTAATACGGAATACAGCAGACTCACGACTCCATGCTCTGTCGGCAAGCGATGTTCCCATCGCAACCATAAAGGTGACGTATGTGGTTGACAGTGGAAGTTTGAGGCTTGTACCTATAGCTACCAACAGTCCAGCAAGCACAAGATTGACAGCTGCACGGATCATGTCGAAGGCTGCACCCTGAGGCAGTTTCATCTCCTCGCTGTTGAAACGTGTATCTATCCAATGCAAGACACTGTCGGGTATAATCTTTATAATAAACTTTGATGTGGCGTTGCTATTGCGTACCAATGTGCGTGCAACAGGCGACGAACCAAACATCTCATCGCCCTCATCCTGACGACTGAGGTCTACAGATGTCTTTACTACGTTCTGTGCTTTCTTAGAGAAAACAAGTGAAAGCACCATCACCACACCTGCAAGAATGAGGAATATAGTAGGCGTATGTGCACTATCCATAAGAGACTGCATCATGAATGCATCAGGATCGCCACTGCCATTTGATACATAATCCTGATATGCCTCGAGGCCAGTGAGAGGAACACCAACAAAGTTTACAAGGTCATTGCCGGCGAATGCCATTGCGAGAGCAAAGGTACCAAGGAGAACTACAAACTTCAGCACAGGCAGTTTGAATGCACTCAATGCTGTCATGATAATGCTGAACACCAATACACCACCACCAAGGATGTACCATGTGTTTTCATTTATCATCTCCTTCAGTTCTGGCGACATGAACGAACTGCCTTTCAGACCGTTGATAAGCAGAAACCAGATGATGCTTGTCACAGCAATGCCAGAGAAGATGCCAATCTTCAGCGAACTACTTGTCAGTCCTCCCATCTCTCCGTTGTAGGCAGTAGTCTTTCCATTTACACGGTATGTAAAGGTGAACACCATACGGCTCACCCACATGACAACTGTACCCACGACAAAGGCAATGGCTACACTGAGGAAGATACCCATGATGACACTTATAGCCTTCTCCGTGTTAAGCAGATCGCCAAGGCCAAGCAGTGTGCCATCAGTAGCTGTGGCACCATGAGCCAACTTCAGGATAGCTACAGCAAAGGCACCGCCAAGCAACTCAAACACCATGCTCACCGTAGTAGATGTCGGCATACCGAGGGTGTTGAAGATGTCAAGCAGGATGACATCTGTAACCATCACAGCCAGGAACACGCACATCACCTCATAAAACGTGAAGTACTCTGGAGTCATGATGCCATGCCGTGCCACATCCATCATACCATTACTCATCGCAGCACCAGCAAACACACCGACTGCCGCTATAATCACTATTGTGCGAAACTTAGCTACCTTTGCTCCTATGGCAGAGTTGAGGAAGTTTACCGCATCGTTGCTGACACCAACCACGAGGTCAAACACAGCCAGCACACAGAGGAATATAACTATTCCGAGAAATACTGTATTCATATTACTTCTGCAATGATAAATATATAAGAACACCTAAAAATAAAACCACTACCACCAAGCGGAAGCAATCATAATACCGCTGGATCTTCTTTGCCTTTTCTTTGTCCATAATTATTGTTGTTTACTGAGTTACGGCACAAAGATATTCTGCCAGCATTACAGAGCCGTTACAAACATGTTGCAATCCTGTTACGTATGACTATGCGACCAGATCGTCATAGCTTTGTAACAGGATTGCAACAAAGTAAAGCATCCATTTGAGGTCATTTAAGTTCATTCAATATTAAAATGTCCTTGATGTCCTAAGACGGAGGTAAAGCAAACATTTACAAGCGAGATTGTTGTCTGCAGGCAAGTTCGTTTATCACTCCATCAGCCAGTCCAACCGTAGGCACGATGATATCTTCAGCTTTTGTGACCTCTGCAACCATAAGGAAGAGCTGTGCTGCAGGAACTATGACGTCGGCTCGATCCTCACGCAGTTCGTACTGCTCCATGCGCTGCTCGACAGAGAGCGAAGAGAGCTGGTTGTATAGTTTGGCGAGTGAACTGACCATGAGTCTTTCGCTCTTACGTTCACGCTTTGGAGTGAGTCTATAGAGCTTGTTGATGTTGCCTCCCGAACCGACTATCTGTATGTTGTCTATCCCCTGACAGATGCTTGCCACATCTTCCTTCATCCTTTCCCAGTCAGCCTGACTGGTAGCACCTGACAGTAGGCGGAGAGTGCCGATATTGAACGAACGACTGTCGATGAGTTGTCCATCGCACACCAATGAGATCTCGGTACTTCCACCACCTACATCCATATACAGGGTGTTGCCCGCCATCTGCCTGTTGCTGTCTCGCAGGATGCTTGCCTCCTCATCGCCAGTGATGATGTCTATAGATATCTTCATATCCTTGCGGATACGGCGCAGTATCTTGCGCCCGTTCTTGGCGTCACGCAGAGCGGCGGTGGCACAGGCACGATAGTCCTGCACATTATATATTATCAGTAATTGGCGAAACACCTTCATCGTGCGAATCAGTTGCTTCTCTCTCTCTTCACTTATCTTGCCGATGCTGAATACGTCGATGCCTAAGCGAAGCGGAATGCGCAAGAACTGCATTTTCTTCATGCGTACCGTCGTAAGTCCGTCGTCAGACTTCACGCGCTCCACTTGTTTGATAAGTATTCGTGCTGCATTGGAACCGATGTCTATGGCTGCAAGATTGAATTTGTCAGGTGAAACTTCTCTTTTCATATTTTGACTTCTTAAAAATTATATTTTACGAATTATGTATTAAGTGAGTGAACACAATTATT
>JAZLKQ010000354.1:0-7266 GCA_045597745.1 Bacteroidaceae bacterium
CATAAAGTTTGAGAAACATTGTCTGTAGATTTCGTAACAAACGAAGGGATCTTTGTGATACACAATGGCGGAATTTGCAACTTTTCAACATTGTCTTGTACTTTTGATACACGCACGCATTACATATTAGGATAAGGATTATCTTTGCAAACAAAATTTCAACTAATTATTAATCACTATTAAACAAAATTGTATGAAAAAGCAATTACTTACTCTTGCGTCTATCGCCCTCATGAGTAGTTCTGCAGCATTCGCACAGGACCCATCATCATGGAAGAGCGGACAGGACGTTACTGCAGAGCTCCAGTGGGAGCAGCTCACAGCTGCTACTTACGTCGGCGGCAGTGGTGTATGGCAGACAAGCGAAGGCACTGGACTCGGCCATTGGTATGTTGCCGACAGATCTACATCTGGTTGCTGGGAGCTCTTCAACAATCAGCCAGGTAGTTCATTCTACCAGATCTTCTGGATGCCTGCAGGTGTGTACACATTCTATGTACAGGGTCTCTATCGTCCAAGTTCAGCTTGGTCAGCAGGTTGGGATACTAACCCAGACCAGCACGCTGAGTTCTTCTGTGATGAGGTAACAGTTGATGAGGAAACAATGGATGTTCTCAATGTTACTCGTGAAAACAATGTTAAGGTCGTTCGCATCGTTGCTGACCCATCTGACTATCAGTTGCTCACACCTGATATGTGTAACGCTATAGGTGAAGCTGACTGGCAGCGTGACAACCAGCTCAATGGTGTGTCTTATGTACCTAACTCAATGTGGGGTTCAGCTCTCTTCTTTGAAGTAGGTAAGTATCAGAACGAGCTTCGCGTCATCAACACACGCGACGGTTATGTAAAGGTTGGTATGCGCAAGACAGGCTGGAACGAATCTGACTGGCTCATCTTCGACAACTTCCGTGCAAGCTACGAGAGCGACGCAGGCGAGGCTGTACAGCTTGAGATCTCACAGGCAGACCTCGAGCTTGCAGTTAAGAAGGCTCAGGACCTCGCTGATGAGATCCGCCCATTCTACGGTTCACTCGCAGGTCTTCTTGATGACGCAATCATGGAGATCGACAGCGACAACGGTACTGTAGAAGCTTGTGAGGCTGGCATCGAAGCTCTTAAGGCATTGATCGACGAATATAATAAGTACTATGAAGAGGCTAAGGCTCTCACATCACTCGTAGAGAAGTGTGCAGTACTTGCTAACTCTGTAGACGACGCAGAGTTTAAGGCTGCTGTTGAGGCTGCAAAGGCTGTTGAGGCTGACGGTACAGGCGAAAGCGACATGACTATCGACTCTCCTAAGGCTTACGGCGAGGCAGCTGAGGCTCTTGCTGAGGCTCGTGTCAAGTTCCTCACAAGCCAGGAGTCTGTAGACGGTGCTGTAAACTTCACTTCTATGATCAACTACCCTTGGTTCTGTAACGAGGAGTACAACCCTACATACAACGCTGAAGAGGGTCGCTGGTACTTCCCAGAGTATGTCCTCAACGGTGACGGCGAACTCGGAGGCTTCGGTGATGTAGGCGAAAGCGCTGATACATACAAGCAGGGTACGGGTAAAGTGATCGTCGCTGACAAGGTAAAGATCGGCCTCAAGGAGGTAGAAGGTCAGTGGTATCAGGTTGGTACATCAGCTTACGAGCCATACTTCAACCACCAGTACACATCTGCTAAGCAGTGGGCAGTGCCAGGTGGCAACCGTGAGATCTGCCAGATCATCACAGACCTCCCAGACGGATACTACGCTGCTAAGGGTCTCGGTATGACATGGGGTAACGACTGGGATAAGGCCGGTCTCGACGAGACTAAGACTTGTCACATGGGTATCTATATCGAGTCAAGCGAAGGTCGTGACACATCTAAGGAAGAGCCAATCTACTCTGGATGGTGGCAGGGATGGCATCCATTTGACTGGGTACAGTACACTACCAACATGGTACGCGTAACTGACGGTAAGGTCAAGGTTGCATTCTTCGCTAACGGATTTAGCTCATTCACAGGTATGCAGCTCTACTACTATGGTGAGAACCCAGACTTCACAGCTATGCTCAAGCCAGAACTTGACGCTGTCAAGGCTATCACTCTCCGTCTCAAGGGCGACAAGGCATACGTAGAATCACAGCTCGCTGAGGTTCCTGCTACTATCAACAACTACGAAGAGTACGCTGCTGCTCGCGAGGCTGTAGCTGCTATCTCAGCTTACGCTAAGGCTTCTGAGTCATTTGCTAACAACTACAACCTCGACACTCAGGTAGGCGACAAGCAGGACGCTTACGGCGAAGGCGCTAACGAGTACGCTATGCTCGACCCACTCTGGGAGACTGCATTCGACTTCATCGACTCTGAAGGTGCTACTTACAAGGATGGCGAACAGCTCTATAAGGACTATGACGCTTACCTCAGCTACTTCGCTACAGTCAACAAGATGACAGAGGTAGCTGCCAAGAACCCAGAGCTCCAGGCTGTTATCAACCGTCAGGAGTCTGAGATTAAGGCAGACGTCAAGACATCTGCTCAGATCGAGGAATACATCGCTGAACTTGCAGCTCCATACAACGCAGCTGTAATCGCTGACAAGAATGGTGAACAGGCAACAGAAGACGCTCCAATCGACGTTACAGAACTCCTCATCAACCCAGAGTTTAACGACGGTACTACTGGATGGTCAGGTTCTAACGTTGTTGTCGACGGCAACTACAAGAACGCAGAGTCTTACAACACTGGTGCATTCCGCTATGAGCAGACTGTAAAGAACCTCCCTGCAGGTACTTACCGCGTACAGGTTCAGGCATTCTATCGTGACGGCGGTAGCGCTAATACAGCATTTGAGAACCTCTACTACAACGAGAATTACAACGAGCATGCAAACGTTAACCTCTTTGCTAACACAGTTGCAACTCCTGTAGTATCAATCGCTTCAGAAGAGTTCCTCGAGCCATCAATGACAGAGCGTATCAAGGAATGGGTAGAAGACCCAGAAGCTACTGAGATATGGTATGAAGAGCATCCAGATGAGCCAGACGGCCACAAGGAGTACAAGCCAGTATACGAGTACATCGACTTGGCTAATCCTGCTCACCCTTGGGACGAGCTCGTTCTCGACGCAGACGACCTCTGGTATCCTAACTCTATGGAAGGTGCTATGAACCGTTTCGCTAAGAACCCTAAGTCATACATCAACGAAGTAGAGGTATATCTCTCTGAGGCTGGCAACATCACACTCGGTATCGCTAAGGAGTCTGGCATCGGTGGTGACTGGTGTATCTTCGACAACTTCAAGCTCTTCTACCTTGGTCCTAACGCTGCTACTGCTATCAACGGTACATCTGCTGAGGCATCTGCAGTTGAGGGTATCTACAACATCTCTGGTATCAAGGTTCCAGGTTACCAGAAGGGTATCAACATCGTCAAGATGGCTAACGGCAATACTCGCAAGGTATACGTTAAGTAATATAGACTATCACCTCTCTCCAAGCGTATGAGCGGCATCTAAGTGCAGTCGCCATACCAACAGAGAGAAGCAATATCCACAGGACGCCTTCCGCACAGGGAGGCGTCCTTCGTTGTATATATACATTATTTTATTAGTATATAGACATGTTACATACCTGTTAATTACAAGATATACAATAAAAAAAACACTACTTATTTATCCTTAGGTCAAAAGAAAAATATAACTTTGCAGAAAATATAAGTCAAATAGCGAATGGAGCAGGAGAACAACACATTTATACAGGAGCTCAAAGACGTTGCCAGGCATGTCGTACCTGCGGGAGGGCAAGTATGGCTGTATGGTTCAAGAGCACGCGGAGACTTCCGTAACAGTTCTGACTGGGACTTGCTAATACTTGTAGACAAAGACCATATCAGTCCTGCCGACGAAGACGATATTAGCTATCCATTTGTAAAGAGGGGCTGGACGTTTGCCACTGCCGTTACCCCATTACTTTATACTTATAGCGAATGGGAACAACGACATTGCTCACCATTCTATCAGAATGTGGAGAAGGACAAAATACAAATATTGTAATACAATATGGAAGAACAGGAGCGACAAGATGTGGTCGACAAATATATCGACAAAGCGAATGAGCTATGGCACGAAGCGCAATGTGCTTACTCTATGTGCATGTGGTCCATGACCGCAAATCGCATATATTATTCAATAGTTAATGCATTAAGAGCATTATTGTTGAAAGAAAAGCATCCTGTTCATACTCACTCGGGAATGAAAACCCTATTCGGACAGTACTATGTACTAACAGGAAGGTTCACGCCCGAAGAAGGTAAACTGTTCTCTCAACTCGAGACAATGAGAGAAAAAGCAGACTATGACTGCTTTTTTACAGCAAAAGAAGATGATGTGAAGACAAAATTTGAGAACGCTCACATCATGCTCAACCATATTATAGAAGAAGTCAAAAATCAATAGAAGACAATAGTTGTTATATTCACACAAACACTTAAATCTTATGAAAAGATTTTACTTCATCTCAAAACTCATCATGGCAGTCATAGCAATAGCCATGTCTGCCACAGCTAATGCTCAGAATGAGGGAAAGATTACGTTTAGCACTAACGACGTAAAGATAAATGCGGGTGAAGTTACAGCAAATGACAATCTGGGTAACAGTTGGACAATAACAACTGTTGGCACAACGAGCTACGCACCGCAACCTACTTATTGTCAGGTAGGTTCTGCAAAAGCTCCTGCTTCATCTATCACTTTGACAGCAACAATCTCTGAAGCAGTAAGTATATCTTCAGTCAGTGTTAAACTTGGTGGCTTTAGTGGTACTGCAGGCGATGTGAACATCGACATCAATGATACCAATGTCGCAAGTGGTTCGCTCAACGAATCAACTAACGTAACTGTCAGTTCTGACGATACTACAAATGGTAATACTATAACTATAACCATCACAAACATCGCAAGAGGTGTAAGGGTATACAATGTCTCGTATGTCTATAACAAAGGACAAGCTGTGCAGAAGGAAACACCAGACGCAGCATGGAAATATAACAACGAGGAGGTAGAGAACGCTAATCTCGACATATCTGATCCAACTACAGGCGTCGTATTCAGCACTACATCTGACGGTAGCATAACATACGAAAGCGACAACACCGACGTTGCTTCCATCGACTCTGACGGTAAGATAACATTGAATGGTGTCGGCGTAGCTATTCTCACAGCTAAGGTTGCAGAAACATCAACATATAAGTCAGCAACGAGCAGTATAAGCATCACTGTTGCAGACAAGAGTATCCAGAAAACTAAATGGGACGTTGCAGACTATGGATTCGCCAACGGCGAGACTGTTACATACTATATCGTTAGCCCTGCACTGTTTAAGTTCAGCAGAGGTACTAATACAAGATATGGGCCAAAGTATTATGATAGCGGTAAGGCTGTAAGATGCTATGGTGGTAATACAATAACTGTTTATGCTCCGGAAGGATATACCATCATAAGCATTAAGTTTACATTTGCCACAGGTGGTGATTCAAATGCTACTACTACAAATGTAGGAACATTCAAGACTGACACATGGTCAGGTGAGTCAAACGAAGTCATCTTCACAATCAGTGGCGCAAGCGGTCAGCGCCGAATAACTGCAATTGATGTGACATACACCAAGGCTAACGGTTATGAATGTTTACCAATGGCAGTTACAAGCGCCAAGTACGCTACATTCTGCGCGCCATTTGAAGTAAACGTACCAGAAGGCATCACTGCATATACAGCAGACGGCGTTAAGGCTAACGGTGGTATCGTACTCACAGAGACAAGCACCATCCCTGCCAACACACCAGTAATCCTCAGTTCTGCATCAGCAGTCATGACAGTCGTATCAGGCATCCCAACCGAAGGCACACCTGCATACGGCGCACTCGTAGGTACATACGAAGCAACAGAAGCTCCTGCTGGATCATACGTGCTCCAGAATCAGGACGGTAAAGTAGGATTCTACAAAGTTGCTGACCCTGTATCTGTTGGCGCCAACCGTTGCTACCTCGTTAGCACAAACGATGCTAAGGCATTCTACCTGGAAGCAGACGACGCTACCGCTATCAACGGCATCAACGCAGAGATCACAGACAGCAATGCCATCTACAACATAGCAGGTCAGCGTGTCAGCAAGGCTGGCAAGGGCATCTACATCGTAGGTGGCAAGAAGGTCATCTACTAACATTCCGCTCTCTGTATAGACACGGCACACATCGTACCGTATCTATTAATATACAGTACCGACTAATAATAGTGGCTAAGGTAAGTTGCCTTAGCCTTGATTTATATAGGTACTATGCTTAACTGATTATAAGATATATGGATTATAACCTTAGGCTCTTTCCTGTTTTTTTTGCATCATATACAATTAGGCACAAACCTTTAGCTCGACTAAGTCCATTATGCATTATACATTCTTATAAAAGGTCCTTGATGTCATAAGATGGAGGTTAAAGGAATAAGGTGTGCCTTCTACATGTATCAATTAAATTCGTCCCAATTATGATTATATAGAGGAAAACACGTCTTATAAAATTCTTTTTCACTATCTTTGCAGCCGTAAATTAGTATAACTCTGCACGATTGCGACTATAGTATAAGCAAATGACATCTGATGATCAACACCATAGCATGTCTCAGGCGCCAGCAGACAGCTCCAAGACACTGGAGACGTCACAGGCAGAACTGAACAGCAAAGTCAGCATAGCCCAACTGCTCGACCACATGCCACAGTATGAGAGTCAGGGTTATCATTGGTACGTATACCGCATACCAAGACTGGACGAGAAGCATAAGACACTCTTCACATCCTCTGGACTATGGCCTTACATCCCTATGGAGACCATAACCACCAGAGACGCCAGAGGCAATGTCAAGCGAGTCAGGAGGTCACGACTGCTCAACTACGTCTTCGCCCTCGGCAAGCCGTCAGACGTAGACCGCCTGAGGTACAGCCACACACCAACCTGTCCACTCTTCCGTCGCAAGGACAGCACGCAGCGGCTCATGCCTGCACAGGGACACGTCTATCAGACTATCCCATACAGGCAGATGGACACGCTCATACGCTATACGGAGTCATCTACAGGCGACATACGCATCATCATGGCAGACGACGAACTGCTCGACAAGGGCGACCGAGTACGAGTCATCAAGGGACCGATGACAGGCATGGAGGGCATACTGCGCACTACACAAGGCAAACGCGGAGGCGAAGTGTTTATCACACTGACCCATAGCCAGAGCACAGA
>JAZLKQ010000355.1:0-2229 GCA_045597745.1 Bacteroidaceae bacterium
CGTTGCTGTAAATGCCGGTCATGGTACAAAGGGCGGACAAATGAAGAAAGTGCTTTGTCATCCTGACGGCTCGCCTAAATGCGTAAGCGGAAGTACTAAGGCTGGCGCAACAAAAGCAGCGGCTGTAAGTGGCGGAATGTCTTTCATAGACAAGACAAGCGAGGCTACCGTGACATTGAAGGTGGCGCTGGTGCTGAAGGACATGCTTCTTGCTGAGGGTTATGACGTGCTCATGATTCGTGAGACTGAAGATTGCCAGCTCGACAATATTGCACGCACCGTATTTGCCAACAACAATGCTGACATACACATTGCAATACATTTTGACGGTTCAACGAATGACAAAGGCGCATTCTACGTTGGAGTTCCTAATGTGGCATCATACCGAAACATGGAGCCTGTCGCTTCTCACTGGACACAGCACGAAGCATTGGGCAAAGCCCTTAACGAGGGTATGCGTAAAGCTGGTGTAAAGGTATGGAAATCAGGAAGTATGGCTATAGACCTCACTCAGACATCATTCTCCACAATCCCTTCTATAGACTACGAGACGGGAGACGCCGCTACAGATATAAGTGATGCTGGAATAAAGAGAATGGCACAAGGGTATCTGAATGGCATCAACATCTTTTTCTAACAGGTTCACGCAAAAACAAACGAATCTATCTTTTTTATCTTCAATATTTTGTGAGCCATAAATATTTGTTATATTTGCATCACGAAAAGTTCGTGACGAAAAGTTCGTGATGATGTCATGGTAAGAAAAAAGACTCCTTTGAAACTGCGAAATTCGTTTCTGCAATTCAAGTGAATAATGGAGTGTACAGCGTATACGACAGATTCTTAGCTATATGGCTATCGAAATGAATGACGGTCACCCAGTTCAATAACCTCAAGGTCTCGTATCTCACTACCATCTATGACAAATCGCACAAGGGTACGCACCTTATGGAAGCCTGACATTCCTGCCGCACCAGGATTGATATGCAGACAACCTAACGTCTTATCATACATCACCTTCAGTATATGCGAATGTCCACTAATGAAGAGCTTTGGAGGATGAGTGAAGATGTTTGCCCTGATAGACCAGTCGTAGTGTCCCGGATAGCCTCCGATATGCTTCATAAGCACCTCTACATCTTCACAATGAAACCTGTACGTCTCTGAAAAGCGTCTACGTACATCCCCGCTATCTATATTGCCATACACTGCCCTCAAAGGCTTGATGGCAGCAAGACGTTCTGCAACCTCCATCGATCCTATGTCTCCAACGTGCCATATCTCGTCGCAGTCGGCAAAGTATTTCTCGTACCTATCATCCCAATACGAGTGTGTATCTGAAAGTAAACCTATTCGTTTCATAACCATTATGAATTGTGATATACAGCACAAAGTTAGTAATAAAATGATATCTCAATGTAGTAACAACCAATTATGTGCTCACTAACATTTTTTTAACAATAAATATTGTAGGCATACGACAAAAAGCGTATCTTTGCACATTAAATTATATACACACATCACATCAAGTACATACCAATTCAGATAATAAATGCCAACTGAACAAGAATCAAATACACCACGTAAAGGTAGCAAGGAGTATTATGAGCAGATGCCAGCACAGCAGTTGATTGGCGTTCTGATTGGTAAGCTATGCGCTAAGATTGTAAAGTATAGCGTTCGTGCAGGACTATTCATCGCCAAATACTCAATCAAGTTTTACATACTTGTCAAGAGAGGATGTAAGGCTTTGTATGCCATGCTGACAAGTGCCAAGGCAAAACGTATCTACTCTAATATAGGTCATGCTATAAAGAAAGGTGCCGTCAATACATGGAAGGGCATTAAGACAGCGTTCAAGTATCTGGGCAAATGGATAATGATAGCCTTGAAAGGACTCATGCATGGCATAATATGGTGCATCGCCATGACCATCAAAGGCTGCAAGCAGATTGGACCTCTATGCAAGAGATTTGGCAACTGGATAATGCGTAAGTCAAGCGAAACAAAAGACTATGCGGCGCAGAAGAAGGAAGAATTTGAAGATTTCAGGAAGAACAAAGGATTCAAGGGACTTATAGATGATGCCCGTGAGGAGTTTAAGGACGGATTCGACAAGTTTATGGAAGAAGACCAGACTGAAGCTGATGGTGACATCGTAGACGACTCTATACTTGAAGATGTAGACAAAGAAAGTAGCGAGACTGACAACAAGGCTCAGATATTCGG
>JAZLKQ010000356.1:0-5353 GCA_045597745.1 Bacteroidaceae bacterium
GAGAAGGATGACCTTGACCAACTGGAAAGAGATGTCAACAGCCGTTCGTTCCAGACATACGAGTTTCATCCGGTAGGCGAATACACAAGTACTCTCACAGATGAGGAGCACAAGGCAAACATCCGCAAGGGCATACAGCACTGTATGCGTGGCGATGTGTTCCAGATTGTCTTGTCACGACGATTCATCCAGAAGTATGAAGGCGACGACTTCAAACTATACAGGGCTCTGCGCAGCATCAATCCATCGCCATACCTCTTCTATTTCGACTTTGGAGGATTCCGCATCTTCGGAAGCAGCCCTGAGACACACTGTCGCATCGAGGGCAAGACTGCCTATATCGACCCAATCGCTGGTACAACAAAGCGTACAGGCAACCCTGAACAAGACAGACAGAATGCTCTCTATCTGCAGAATGACCCGAAGGAGAACGCCGAACATGTAATGCTTGTCGACCTGGCTCGAAACGACCTCAGCCGCAACTGTCACAATGTGCATGTGGACTTCTACAAGGACATGCAGTATTATAGTCACGTCATACATCTCGTGAGTCGTGTAAGGGGCGAACTCGATGAGGGGGCAGATCCTGTCAAGGCTTTTATCGACACATTCCCTGCTGGTACTCTATCAGGTGCTCCAAAGGTCAGAGCAATGCAACTCATCAGCGAATATGAACCACACAATCGTGGAGCATACGGAGGTTGTATAGGATTTATTGGATTTGACGGAAGTCTCAATCAAGCCATTACGATACGTACCTTCGTGAGCCGTAATAATGAATTATGGTTCCAGGCTGGAGGCGGAATCGTGGCAAAGAGTGACGAGGAATACGAACTTCAAGAAGTTAACAATAAGCTTGGCGCATTGCGCAAGGCTATCAGCATAGCAGAACAATTATGAGAATAGTAATCATAGACAACTACGACTCATTCACATACAACCTGAGTCATCTCGTCAAAGAGCTCGGAGCTGACGTTACCGTATACCGCAATGACCAGTTTGAGCTGTCATGGCTTAACGATTATGACAAGATCATCCTTTCTCCAGGTCCTGGTATACCATGTGAGGCAGGGCTGTTGCTTGATGTCATAAATGAGTATGCCGGCAAGAAACCTATACTCGGTGTGTGCCTTGGACATCAGGCTATCGGCGAGTCGTTCGGAGGAAAACTAACGAATCTCAGCAGCGTCTTTCACGGAGTGGCAACACCATCGACTATCATTGTAGACGACTACATATTCAAGGGACTGCCTGAAAAGATAGAGATAGGCCGTTATCACTCGTGGGTAGTGGACAATAAGGACCTGCCTGACTGTCTCGAAGTGACAAGCGTCAGCGACGAGGGGTATATAATGTCGCTCCGTCACAAGCTACACGACATCAGAGGAATACAGTATCATCCAGAAAGCGTTCTCACGCCTGACGGCAAAACAATAATCAAAAACTGGCTAAACAACTAACACAACAATGAAACAATATCTTCTTAAGCTCATAGACGGAGCTACTCTCTCTCGTGAAGAAACTCACGAAATCATGCTCAACATAACTAAGGAGCAGTACAACGTACAGCAGATTGCGGCTCTGCTCATGGCAATACAGTCACGTGGAGCAACTGTTGACGAGTTGCTTGGTCTGCGTGATGGACTGCTCGAGACCGGAAAGTATGTCGATTTTTCAGAATACAATACTATTGACATCGTGGGAACAGGTGGAGATGGCAAGAACACATTCAATATATCTACATGTTCTGCATTTGTTGTAGCTGGTGCCGGTTACAAGGTCACCAAGCACGGCAATGGAGGTTCAACATCTGTCAGTGGAGCAAGCAATGTGCTACAGGGACACGGCGTTAAGTTCACCGATGATTTTGACATCCTCCGCAAGAGTCTCGACGAAGCAGGCATCTGCTACTTCCATGCACCACTCTTTGCGTACGGCATGAAGTTCGTCGGGCCAACTCGCAAGGCACTCGCTGTGCCAACATGCTTCAATCTGCTCGGCCCACTTGTCAATCCTTGTCATCCAAAGAACTCGCTCCATGGCACAGCCAATCAGGCACAGCTACGTCTATACACCAATATCCACCAGAAGATAGGCGACAACTATGGTGTCGTGACAAGTTATGACGGATATGACGAGATCTCGCTCACAAGCGGATTCAAACTCACGACAAGCAACTTTGAGAAGGTCTTCACGCCAAAGGACTTAGGGTTCAACTATGTAGACCCAGCAGACATCTACGGAGGCGAGACTGCGGAAGAAGCAATGAAGATATTTGACAGCGTACTCGAAGGCACAAGCACAGAGGCACAGAAGAATGTCATACTTGCCAATGCCGCATGTGCAATAGCAGTCATGGACCGTAACCTCAGTATCGAGGAGTCTGTAGTCATAGCAAGAGAATCACTCGAAAGCGGAAAGGCACTCGCGACATTCAAGAAGTTTGTCAAAATCAACTCATAATCCACACACTATCCATTTCTATCATTATGGCAGACATATTAGAAGAAATAGTAGCATACAAACGTATTGAGGTGGCAAACCAGAAAGAGGCATTTCCACCATCATCACTATATCGTAAGGTAGAACAGATGATGGAGTCAGGAGAGTATTCTGCCCTGTCAATGAGAGGAAGCCTTGCACAATCAGCGTCTGGCATCATCTCCGAGTTTAAGCGCAAATCACCATCAAAGGGATGGATCAAGGAAGAAGGCAGACCAGACATCATACCGCCATCATACTCGCAAAATGGTGCTTCTGCCATCTCGATACTAACAGACGAAAAGTACTTTGGCGGATCGATGGACTTCGTACGCATTGCAAGGCCAAACGTACTGGTGCCAATATTGCGCAAAGACTTTATCGTCGACGAGTACCAGCTCTTCCAGGCACGAGAGATTGGCGCCAATGCCGTACTGCTCATTGCTGCCGACCTCACACGACAGGAGTGTAAGTCGCTTGCGGCAATGGCGCACGAGCTCAAGCTCGAGACTCTATTAGAAGTTCATACAGAGGCAGAACTCGAGTATGTAGGTGACAATATTGACATGGTCGGAGTCAACAATCGCAATCTCGGAACATTCCATACCGATGTGCAAAACAGCTATCGACTCGCTTCACTCCTGCCTAAAGACTACCTGCTTGTCAGCGAAAGTGGCATCAGCAATCCACAGACAGTACGCGAACTCCGTCAGGCAGGATTCAGAGGTTTCCTCATCGGAGAGACATTTATGAAAACGCCAGACCCTGGCAAGGCACTTGCTGAATTTATCAAGGAAGTTGTAGCATAAAATATCATAAAAACTATCACCACGCAATATGATAATAAAAGTATGTGGAATGCGCAATCCTGACAATATCCGTGAGATAGAGTCAGCAGGAGCAGACTGGATGGGATTTATCTTCTATCCGCCTTCATGTCGAAATGTAGAAGAGACACCCGCATACTTGCCAGCAAGATGTAAAAAGGTGGGGGTCTTTGTCAATGCGACATATGACTTCATCGTAGACAAAGTCAACGAGTTCCATTTTGACTTTATCCAACTGCATGGCAACGAGTCCCCTGCTTATTGCCAAAAGATACGGACGTGTTTGCCAAAAGATACGGGCATAATCAAAATGTTTGCCGTAGAAAATGATGCCGACATCAGGGTGTCTCAGACATACGAAGGGCTCGTAGACTACTTTCTATTCGAGACCAAATGCCAATCCTACGGAGGTAGCGGAAAGCAATTTGACTGGAACATACTCCACTCATACAACGGAGCAACACCATTCCTGATTACTGGAGGCATCAATCCCGAAGACTATGACAAGGTCAAGGCGTTTAGCCATCCCAAGATGACTGGAGTAGACATCAACTCTCGCTTCGAACTGGCTCCATGCGTCAAGGATGTGCAACTCGTAAAAAGATTTATAGAAAACGTAAAAGAATAACTTTCATCACAGAGATAATATAACCATAACATCATGAACAGAATAAACAATCTCTTTCAGACAAAGAAAGACGGAATACTCTCAATATACTTCTGTGCAGGACACCCTACACTCGAGTGTACAGCAGATACAATCAAGACTCTTGAGCAGAAAGGTGTCAACATGATAGAAGTAGGAATACCTTTCTCCGACCCAATGGCAGACGGCCCTGTAATACAGGACGCAGCAACCAAGGCTCTCAAAAACGGCATGTCTCTCCGCACACTTTTCTCACAGCTCGAGGGCATCAGGGAGAGTGTTAACATACCGCTCATACTCATGGGGTACCTCAATCCTATCATACAGTTCGGATTTGAGAATTTCTGCAAACGATGCGTAGAGGTAGGCATCGATGGAGTCATCATACCAGACCTCCCATTCAAGGACTACCAGGAAGACTTCAAGCCAATCGCTGACAAGTACGACATACGCATCATCATGCTCATCACACCAGAGACAAGCGACGAGCGTATACGATTCATCGACGACCACACAGACGGATTTATCTACATGGTAAGTTCGGCTGCCATCACTGGAGCGCAGAAAGAGTTTAACGATGCCAAGCAGGCATACTTCAGCCGTATCAACGGCATGAACCTGCGCAATCCACGCATGATAGGATTTGGAATCTCCAACCAGCAGACACTCCATGCAGCACAAAGCAACGCCGCAGGAGCTATCATAGGGTCAAAATTCGTGTCTTTGTTCGAGGAGACAAAAGATGCAGCAAAGGCAATGGACATGCTACTCGAGGCACTCAAACATTAAAAAACATCTCAAAAAAAAACACTCATGCGACACCTCATACTATTGATAACTATCATAGCCACCACACTATGTGGCTACGCACAGGGTACAGACAAGCCACTCACTGCCGACGTGTCTGCTCCATACCTCACCAACGTGCCATTGCCTTACAAGCCTGTCAAGCTCGATGTGCTCTTCATTGGCAACTCATTCTCTATCGACACAAGCACAGCGCTTCCGTCTATACTGAGTTCGCTCGGCATAAACACATGCAACGTGTACGTGCTCTACAAAGGTGGATGCTCGATGAAGGAACATTATGAGTATTTCCTCAACGACAAGCCTGTGTACGACCTGTACCAGTACAACTCTGCTGGCGAAAAGAAACTCCTCAGCAAGACAACTATACGTGAGACCATGAGACGCGTGCCATACGATGTGGTAGTCTTCCAGCAGTATTCGCTCGAGTCTGGCGACTACTCCACATACGAGCCATATCTGAGCAAGATCATCCAGGCATATCGTATCACCACCACATCGCCACGTACGTCATTCGCATTCAACCAGACTTGGGCATACTCTTCCAAAAACAAGAATATAGCAAAATATAAGACTCCGCTCAACATGTGGC
>JAZLKQ010000357.1:0-2147 GCA_045597745.1 Bacteroidaceae bacterium
ACATGTATAACGAATACATGCAACAAGTTGGGAAGCGATGATGAGTGATACAAAACAGGTAGAAATATTTGCAAGCATGGCAGTGTTTCCCTTAATAATATCTGCAAGGTTGACAAATCTGCCTGATGCAAATCCATAGAAGTTGGCGGTGACGACTACAGTCACGATGGACAGTGCAAATATTCCTTCGCTAAAGGGTGAATGTTCGAGTGTGCCAAAAGCGCTACGGAGTACGGACTGTGGAAAGACGAACATAGCGCAAATGCTCAGTATGCATACAAGCAGCACTACTGATGATATGATGAGGGCTCGTCTCTGCTTGAGCGACATGCGGCGTGTGACTATGGCTGTAACAAGTCCAGAATCTACTGCTGATCCTATGGCTATGACAGCCATGAAAGTATGCACGACGGGTGCATCCTCCACATTGTGAACCACACTCGATACCGCCCATCGTATGCCGTCAGCGCTGAGTAGATTGACCATGCCAAGACCGTACACGTCGCCTATCCACGAGATGAGTGTAACGATGGCTATTAGTGCCACAAGTATCAGAGGCAGTCTATTCGTCATCTGGTTCGAGATTATCTATATCGATGATACGGAGCTGGAGTGCTTTGGTGACGAGACGTGTCGCATTGACAGAGCGTTCAGTACCGGCAAAGAGTCGGCTAACGAGATCATTCTGTCTCTTCTCAAGCGACTTTACTCCAAATGGCATACCTTTGAGACTTGCTATCATGTCCTTAGTGTATCCAAGAGCGAGATGGCGGAGAAATCGCTCGTCGTACTCGTCTATATCATAATCGACGAATGCTTCTTGACGCTTGCTGTCATTGAGTACCGACTGACGAAATCTAGCAAGTATCTTCTCTAGTATTGGTTGATTGAATACCATCTTCTTACCATCCATGACGCTCTGTACATCACCCTTAGTAAGTAGTTCGCCGCTCTTGAGTATAATGCCGTCAGCGCCTGCATCAAGCACGTCAACCCAGAGTTTCTCGCTTAGAATCTCTCCTGTGAAGATGAGCACCTTGACCTCAGGATACTTACGTCGCAGATTGCGGCAGATATCCACTCCTACAGTAGTAGAGCCACCCAGTCCAAGGTCAAGTAGTACTAGGTCAGGTATCTCCTGCTGGAGAAGTCGCCAGAACTCGCCCTCGTTCATCGCTGTACCAATGACTTCTGCCTGAGGTATCTCGTTGCGAAATATCTCTTCTGTGCCCTTTAGTTCAAGCTTTACGTCTTCTACTATTATAACTGTAAATTTATCTGTCATTTGAGTAAGTTTTATATTTATTAGTTTATTCTCTGAAAGAAATCATTCAGAAATATTATTAGTTACATTTTCACTTGCCCGGCAGGGTGAATATAATCTTGAGTCCACCACTCTCGTTGAGCCGCTCAGCATATATACGGCAGCCACGTTGTCCTGCATAGACATCATGTTGGCGTATTATCTGCTTGCAGATGAGCAGTTGCGCACCATGAAGTCTGCCTTCTGCCATATCCATTACCATATTGTCAGCATAAAATAGCTGTGACAGACAACTGTCGTCTATGGTGATGCCTTCGTCTGAATATGCAAACTTAATGAATCTTTCTGACTTGTCAAAATCAAGTGACAAAAGTCTTGACTTTTTGTTTTCAAAAGACATCATCAGCAAGTTGTCTATCATATATTGAAGCATCTGAATATCACCACGTACCTTGTAGTCATTGGCAGATGATATGTTTATCTTTATGTCTACCCCACTCTTCTTCTGCATACGGTCAAAGCGTTTTTTTGCATACTTTGCGAGGTCGTCCACCTGTATAGTCTTGCGTTTGAACATGACCGACTCCAGTTGTCGTGCCGCACAATCGCTCAACAGGGTGAAGATATCTTTATAATAATGTACTATGTCGTTGATCTGACTCATTCGTTCGTTGAAGTCTGCAGAGTCAGGAGATGTGGATTCGGCAATCTGACGAATACGATTAGGATAGTACATGGTCTCGTGCTTGATGGTTGAGAGGCAGTTGTCCAGTACCATATTGTGTACATGTATGTTATTCTCCTCGTATTCTGTACGAGCCATATCATCTTCCAGCATCTCAATGTCATGCAACTGACTCTCTGGTTGTATAGACGTATAATA
>JAZLKQ010000358.1:0-7419 GCA_045597745.1 Bacteroidaceae bacterium
ACTCAAACAAATTGCGTCTTGGTGCTGACTTTGAACTCCAGAAGTGGGCATCATGCAAATTCCCTTCACAGGACATGAATGGTACAGGAGCATACATATCAACTGTAGGTCAACTCAATGACCGTATGAAGATCTCACTTGGAGGAGATATTACCCCTAATCCTATAGCGCGTAGCTATGCCAAACGTATGACATATAAGGTCGGTGGATATTTCGCTCAACCATACGCCAAGGCTGACCCAACTGGACTGATTACAGACAAGCCATACGAATTTGGAGTATCAGCAGGTTTTACTCTTCCTATACAAAACCGCAACATCTGGCACAATAGCCCTAAAGTCAACATCGCTCTGCAGTGGGTCCACAGCAGCATACCATATCTCAACAATATGACTAAGAAGAAAGACACACTTACAGAGAATTATCTAAAGCTCTGTGTTGGTGTCACATTCAACGAACGATGGTTCTACAAGTGGAAAGTACAATAATTACCCAACCTCATCCATCAGCATATTGTCGAATATATTAGAGGCACAGCCATAAGTTCCTTGACCTATAATAAGATTAGGAAAATCCCTAATATAAAATAGGGAGAAAGGTCACTAAGTATCATTTATAATAGATACTTTTGCGATGTCAAAAGAGAGAATTAACAACGACAAGACAAACCATTAAGATTTTAAATAACATGAAAATTAGACTTATCGCAAGCATGATTGCAGCAATCTCAATTACTGCATCAGCACAGAACCTCGCAGGTACTTCAGTCGAAGATCGTATCCCTGAGGCAGACAGAGCAACTGTTCTTGAAAACATCTCACTCTATCGTGATGCTTACAAGGCTAAGAACTGGGCAGAAGCCTATGGTCCATGGAAGATAGCTTTTGAGAAGGGTCCTCTCTCACAGAGCCGTATCTACACAGACGGAGCATGGATGCTCGCTCAGATGATTCAGACAGAGACTGACGCGGCTAAGAAGCAGCAGCTCTTCGATGAACTTATGAATGTACATGACACTCGACTTAAGAACCTCGAAGCGCTCAATTCATTCGCAACAGCCAAGACTACCACAACTCGTGGTAATATCATCTGCCGCAAGGCTGACGACTACTACCGCTACTGCCCAAATATGGATCCGGAAGTTGCATACAAGACATTTGAAGAAGGTATAGAGGACATGGGTGTCAACGAAGTCCAGGCATACGTACTCTATGACTACATCTACTGTTCATACAACCGATTCAAGGCTAATGCAGATGCACGTGAAGACTTTATCTCTGACTACATGATTGTAGACGAAGTATGCGAGAATCTTCTTGCTCAGGCAAGAGAATATCCAACATCTACTGAGCTTAAGGAGATGACAGACAGCCTCGGCAATGTTATGAAGGATGATGAAGGCAACGTCATGATGGACTCTGTAGTAGTACTCGACCCTAAGGCTCAGAAGATCATCAACGACTATTACCCTACTCAACAGAAGTGTAACGAACTCTTCATCAGCTCTGGTGCAGCAGACTGCAACGAGCTTGAGAAGATATTCCAGACAAAGGTAGAAGCTAATAAGGGCGACCTTGCTTACCTCGAGAAGGTACTTGACATCCTCTCAAAGATTGAGTGCGAAAAGAGCAAAATGTATGGCATCACTGCTGACTATGCCCTCAAGCTCAAGCCTAACTCTACTAAGGCTGTACTCGCAAAGGCTAAGACTGGAGGCGCATCATCACCAGCACAGATGGAAGCTGCCATCAACTCTGTAAGCGACCCTGCAACTAAGGCTAAGTACGCTCTCTCTATAGCAGCATCCAACTACAAGAGCGGTAACATCAGCGGCTGTCGTTCATGGTGTAACAAGGCTCTCAGCTACCAGCGTAGCTGTGGTAAGGCTTACCTCCTCATCGCATCATGTATAGTCCGTTCTGCTAAGGGTGACAACCTCGAGCGCAGCAAGTACTATTGTCTCGCTATCGACTACTGCAACCGTGCTAAGTCTGCCGACCCATCATGTGCAGGTTCTGCCAACAGCAGTATCGCAAGCTACTCACGAGGACTCTATCCTAAGTCAGAAGCATTCTTCGCTGGTCTCAAGGCAGGTCAGAGAGTTACTGTCATGGGTGAGTCTACAGTACTCCGTTTCCGTTAATTCATTGTATATGAATCATAACCGCATAACACAGTCATTTAGCATAACAGCTGTCATCTTGACGGCTGTTATGCTTGTGTTTATGCAGTCATGCAAAGAAGAAGAAAACCTTAACGCTCCAGTCATCGAAAATCGAGACTCTCTACCGATTCTCAAATCTATGGGAGTATCTACACTCATATCAGACTCTGGTATTATCCGATACAAGATAATATCAGAAGACTGGTTTATCTTCGACAAGAAAGACCCTACCTATTGGTCATTCGAAAAGGGACTGTTTATCGAGAAGTTTGACGAGTCATACCACGTCGAAGCCTTCATCAACTGCGACACCGCTTACTACTATGACCAGATGCGTCTGTGGGAGTTGCGTGGCAGAGTATTTGTCAAGAATATCAAGGGCGAGACATTCAAGACCTCCCTACTCTTTTGGAATCAAGCAGAACATCGTATCTATTCAGATAGATATATGGAGATCGACGGCGAATCACAAGATCTGTCCGGATATGATTTCAGTTCTAACGAGCAGATGACAGAGTACATCATACATAGCTCAAAGGGTGCATTCCCATTACACAGTTTTGACGACACACCTCACCCAGACTCTCAGTTGGCAGAAGAATATCAGGACACAACCAAAATCAACAAAGCCGACACCACAGCCACAAATATACCTAAACCTAAAGGGAAAGTCATAATCGACTCCAATGGCAAACGTACAATAGAACCATAGAGCATTATGTCATGGTAACAATTCACCATTTGACCAACAATCTATAGTCGTTATTGACATAACATCAACTTATTCTACAGCCTTACCTAAAACATTTCCCACATCTTTCACAATCATACAACTCAATCATATTCAGCGAATAACGGTGAAAGATATACTCCAAAACACCTTTCAAACATACTTCACATCCTGCACAGATATACCATAGATTCCACATCTGTAAAATACAAGTATGGAAGAAGTGAAGAATAAGCGAAAGATATGCAAGATTAATTCTGAAATGTATGTATTTACTAAAGAAAATATATCGACCGTATCATAGAGCTTTGACATACGTATCATTAAGCTTAGACAAGCGTATCATTAAGCCTATACATACGTATCATTAAGCTTAGACATACGTATCATTAAGCTTAGACAAGCGTATGTTCAACTTTTATCATGCGGTCGACAAATAAGAATATTCTGCTTAATAAGACAAAGAACAAACCACTATTGGATAATATATAATACCTATTAATTAGGCTACTACATATTGCATAAAAGATGATTTTACGCTAAAATAGCATTAAATAGCGGATAAAAAGCAAAAAAACACTTTATGACACCTATTGACACAATATTTTTTTGTATCTTCGTGCGATTTTTGTGACAAAACAATAAATAAAATAAATAACAAAATGGCAGTATTACAAAAAATTCGTAACAGAGGCGTTTTGCTCGTTGCTGCAATCGCAGTGGCACTCTTCCTTTTCGTTATTGGAGATGCTATTCGTGGAAGTGAAAGTTTCCTTCAGCAGTCAAGACAAAACATCGGAGAGATTGACGGAGAGTCAGTATCCATTCAGGACTATCAGCAGTTGATAGAAGACTTCCAAACTTATTACGAGATTATTCAGCAGAAGTCATCATTCTCTGAGGAAGAACTCGACAGAATTAAGGACGAAGCATGGCAGACACACGTTCAGAGCAAGCTTATCGAGTCTGAATGTGCAAAGCTTGGTATCGCTGTGACTGACGAAGAGGTTGCAGAAGTTATCAAGACAGGTGCAAGCCAGATGCTTCAGGTTCCATTCTTCATGAATCAGCAGACTGGTCGTTACGACTACTCACAGCTTCAGACATTCATCACAGAGTACAAGAAGCTTAAGGATTCAGGTCAGCAGGTACCAGAAGCATACGAGAAGATATACAAGTACTACATCTTCGCCCAGAAGCAGATTCGTCAGCAGGCTCTTGCTACAAAGTACCAGTCACTTCTCTCACAGTGCATCCTCTCTAACAGTGTTGAAGCTAAGCTCGCATTTGACAGCCGTGCCGAAGAGAGCGATATCCTCCTTGCTGCAATCCCATTCTCAAAGGCAGATGTAAAGGACGATGCAGTAACAGATGCAGAGATTACAGCTAAGTACAACGAAGACAAGGAGAAATATCGTCAGTACATCGAGACTCGTGATGTCAAGATCATAAGCATCAACGTTACTCCAAGTGATGCTGACAAGAAGGCTCTTGAGAAGGATATGGCAGACTTCCACGCTAAGCTCCAGGCAGCAACAGATGCCAAGGCAGCTGGCAATGTCGTACGCCAGAGTTCTTCTGTTATCCCTTATACTGATGTATATAAGACTAAGGATGCTTTCCCACAGATGATTCAGGCACGTCTTGACTCAGCATCAGCAGCAATCACAAAGGCTGAGTTTGACCCTGCAACAAACACATATTATACTTATAAGGTTCTTGGCCAGAAGCAGGAAGCAGACTCTGTACTCTTCCGTCAGATGGCAGTTATCGGCAAGGACGAAGCTGACATTGCCAAGAAGGCTGACAGTATCATGTCTGCTCTCCAGAGCGGTGCTAACTTCAAGGACATGGCAAAGAAGTACAACCAGCAGGGTGACTCTGCATGGATAGCTTCTGCACAGTTCCAGCAGGCACAGCTTGATGCAGACAATGCACTCTTCATCAGCACTATCTATTCTGCTAACGCAAATGAAGTCAAGAAGCTCAAGCTTGACAATGGCAACACTATCATACTTCAGATATTGGAAAAGCGCAACATGGTCACTAAGTACAATGTAGCAGCTATTGTTAAGGAACTCAAGTTCTCTGACGACACATACAGCAGCGAGTACAACAAGTTCAGCTCATTCGTTGCCACATACACTACCCTCGAAGAGATCGAAGCCAATGCTGCTAAGAGTGGATATACAGTCACTCCTATAGCTGACATCACAAGCAGCCAGCATGGCATAGCAGGTATACGTGGTACACGAGATGCACTCAAGTGGGCGTTTGACGAAGCAAAGGTAGGTGATGTCTCACAGCTTTACGAATGTGGTAGCAATGACAACCTCCTCCTCGTTGTTCTCACAGGTATCAACAAGGATGGTTATCGTGCCCAGGATAAGGTTAAGGATGACATCAAGGCTGAGCTCCTCAACGACAAGAAGGCAGAAAAACTCATTGCAGACCTCAAGGGTGTAACAAGTATTGCAGCAGCAAAGTCTAAGGGAGCAGAGGTTGACTCTGTCAATCACGTATCTTTCGCAGCACCATCATTTGTACGTACTACCAACGCAAGCGAGCCTATCGTAAGCGCAGTTGCTGCAAAGACTGCAAAGGGTTCTGTATCAGCTCCATTCAAGGGTAACAATGGTGTATATATGCTTCAGGTACTCAACAAGAACAAGACAGCAGAGAAGTACGATGTAAAGACAGAGAAGACAACTCTCGCTCAGACATCTCTCCGCTACGTAGCTAATGGTATAATGAATACACTTTACCTCAACGCTAAGGTTAAGGATCAGCGCTACAAATTCTACTAAACAAGCATTTTACAATTCAACTCCATATTTAATAGGGGCGAATATCTGTGATTGATATTCGCCCCTATTAGTATATTATTAGGCAATGATAACTAATCATATTGTAGTTTATACACAGACCGTTAAGACTAATCTCTGAATGAGATGTACTAAATATATGATTACCATTACAAATAGAGCCGCATAGACTGTCATTATCTATGCGGCTCTTATATTAGTTGACACTTATATGCAGGTCATGCGTAGGGGCTGTCTTGGTTAGCTTTGGATATTAGTAAACTGGAAGGGCAAGGCGCAACCCGCTGTAGTTGCCGCTGTAGTCGGGATCGCTGCTGTGACGATACGACGAGCGACAGCACTCCGCATCGCCGTCCCAACTGCCACCACGAAGCACACGATCAGTGCCGCTGGATGGTCCAGTAGGGGCGGTCTGAGAACTACTGTTGTAACCGAAGTTGTACCAGTCCTGACACCACTCGTATACGTTACCACTCATGTCATAGATGCCGAGCTCATTTGGTTGCTTGGTTGCGACATCGTGAGTGCCATAGTCTGGACTACTTTCTCCCTTATCGTAGCTGTTGACTCTATACCATGCCACATCGCCTATATTGTTGCTACCGCTATACTTGTAGCCCTTGCTCTTGTTTCCTCCACGACAGGCATATTCCCACTCTGCCTCTGTAGGAAGACGGAAGTGTTCACCTGTAAGAGTATTGAGTTTCTCGATGAATGTCTGGCAGTCATTCCAGCTTACTTCTTCTACAGGCCTGTTATTGCCCTTGAAGTATGATGGATTGCTTCCCATCACAGCCTGCCAAAGTGCCTGAGTCACTTCTGTCTGACCTATACTGTAGCTACTGAGTGTCACCTTATGAGCAGGTTTCTCATCGTAGTCGGCATCACTTGCCTGCTCAGGGGTTGCACCCATAGTGAAGGTTCCACCTTCTACTGCTATCATCGTGAACTTAATGCCATTGACTGTATATTCTTTATTCTTAAACTCTTCCTCAAACTTGCTTCCGTCTATCTTGATTGCCTTGATGCTTGAACCGTTTGTTGGGAGAGAGGCTGACTTCTTGGTATAAACTATATCTTCGTTGGTATCAAGGTCTCGCAATGTGAATATCATATCACGTGCCTCACCGCTGGTATTGCTTCCGAACGTGAATGCTACTCCGTCCTCATTTGGCATACCGATTGTAAAATGGCTGTAAGCAAAGCCGTTGGGCTCAACACTTTGCTCGCCGGCCCTATAATAATATGCTGGTGCATCATATACGCCATTTATCTTGAGCGCATACTTGTCTGCACTCTTTGCGAGTCCTGTCACTACGACCTGAAGCTGTGTAAAGAACTGCCAACGGTCTATCTCTGCTGTGATGGTGTTGTCTACAAAGGTATAGTCTACATTGTTCTTGTAGCATGACAAAGGTGCGGCATAGCACCTGCCACTGCCTGATACTCCCTTATATGGGAAATACATGTACTCGGATTCCGTCACTTTGTCAAACACGCTGTTGGATGCCTCATATATGACATTGAACGAGCCCTTGGAGTTAAGGATGCTTGGATCAACATCTGATGCCACCCAGTTAGCGCCATCGTATGTGAGTACAAGCTGTGGCAGTATGTTCCAGTACGCACCATCAAACCAGATGTTGAGCTTGTCGCCTGCCTCCCATCCTTTCTTTATGGCACGAGTACCATCGTCACCA
>JAZLKQ010000359.1:0-1957 GCA_045597745.1 Bacteroidaceae bacterium
TATACGCCTGATGTCTTGAGAGTAAGAGGACCTAACTTATAGTTGAGTGTCAATGCTGTATTGGATAGTCCTGTCTGATAACTAAACTCTGTTGCGGTGTCTGTGATACGTAGATAACTGAAGTCTGCCTTCTCCGTAATATTGAAGTCAAAACCTCCCCACTTTGGCGATGCATACCTGACGATAGCATAAGGACGGTACAGCAATACATCCTGCTCCTCCTCCTTTGCCGTCTCGGGCGTATTAGCCGCCCACATATCAGACAGCACCTTGGTAGGTTTGTACTGATGCATAAAGTCGATTTCTGACGTCAATCCACTGCCTTTACGCCACAATACCTGATGAGACACACGTGTCGAATAGGTCAGATTGCGGGCCTTGCGTACCTGTTCCTCATACTCCGAGTCCGAATACTCACCATTGTCATTACGCTTCGACTTGATGGAGTTTTCCTGTATGTCGTCATGTCTATAGCTCTCCGAAGCAGACAGTATCAGCGTCTGACGTGGCGCAAGACTGTACCTGAATGTCAGAGCGGCATCCTGATGCTCGTATCTGGTCATGATGTCCGTACCAGTATTGATGGAAGCATCCGATGCTGTAAATGTCGTGAGTTCGTCCTGATATGTAGCCTTCTCGCTCACGTCAAAACTGCTATTACCAGACAGTTCGCCTCGGCCTACCTTGTATACTAAACTTCCATAAGGCATCACCCTACCCTGACTGCTTGCACCCACATACGCACGTCCATGCCAGTGCAGACTGTCCTTACCCATGCCCGTCTCGGCGTCCCATGCGTCCATGTATCGGGTTACGATACGCTGAAATTCTTCCGAATCCTGTGCCATGACACTTGTACCTGTCAGCAGACAAAGCGCCATCAACGTCATCACTTTTAGATTATGTTTCATACGTTTAAGTTTTATTTGAGTATTTCACTTATGCATTATCAACCTTATGCTCGACGAAATAAATTATGCATTAAATAAAATCGGCTGCAAAGATAGCAATAATTGTCAAGTTGAGCAAAAAGGTCATGCGCAAAGTCGATTCTCAAGAGGTTGGATTAATAATCAGGAGAGAATCACATCAGCAAAGCTACTACCCCACTTACCGCCATATATCCGTACACCACCTTACGAAGCACGGATATGGGCATCTTGTCAAACACCATTAGTATCAATATCGTATAAACTTCCATTTTCAGGGTGCAAAGATAAGGCGTTTTGAGTTAATATGTTTGGTATATTCGCCGATAATGCCTACCTTTGCACCATAATTTATATATAAATGTATAACACATGAATGTACTTGAACTTTCCGAACAGGAAATAAACCGCAGAAACAATCTGCAGGGACTCAAGGACCTCGGTATCGACCCTTATCCAGCTGCAGAATATCCAACCAACGCTTTTTCGACTGACATCATCTCAGAGTACAAGGATCCTCAGACAGACGAGGAAGGAAACCCTACCGAGCCACTACGCGAGGTATGCATAGCAGGACGTATGATGAGCCGCCGTGTGATGGGTAAGGCTTCGTTTGTAGAGATACAGGACTCTAAGGGACGTGTGCAGGTATATATCACCCGTGACGATATATGTCCAGAGGAAGACAAGACCCTGTACAACCAAGTATTTAAGAAGCTCCTCGACCTTGGTGACTTCATCGGCGTCAAGGGATTCGTATTCCGCACTCAGACAGGCGAGATTAGCGTACACGCCAAGTCGCTCACAGTGCTATCAAAGAGCATCAAACCTCTGCCTATCGTCAAGGAGAAGGATGGACAGGTATTCGACGCATTTGAAGACCCTGAGCTCAGATACCGCCAGCGTTATGTCGACCTCATCGTCAACAACGGCGTAAAGGACACTTTCCTCAAGCGTGCAGCCATACTGCGCACAATGAGACAGGTATTTGACGAGGCAGGATTTACAGAAGTTGAGACTCCTATCCT
>JAZLKQ010000360.1:0-3751 GCA_045597745.1 Bacteroidaceae bacterium
GGAGTGATAGGCTCGCTATTTGGATGATTGGGTTACAAGCGTGATATGGTTCTTCGGAACTTGCACAGCATGTTAAATGAAAGTATTACCTTTGCACTTCCAATATATTATATACATAAGTTTAGACAATGAAGTATTCGCTCGTTATACCAGTATTTAATCGACCGGATGAGGTGGATGAATTGCTCGAAAGTCTCTTGACACAGGAGGTCAGGGACTTTGAGGTTGTTGTGGTGGAGGATGGCTCGTCTGTGCCATGCAAGGAAGTGGTGGAGAAGTATGCCGACCGTCTTGATGTCAAGTATCATGTCAAGAAGAATTCGGGACCTGGACCTTCACGCAACTTTGGCGTGAAGCGCTCTAAGGGTGAATATGTACTGATACTCGATAGCGACTGTGTGATACCTCCTGGCTATCTGAAGGCTGTGGACGTGGAGCTGTCTGCTGATCCATGCGATGCCTTTGGTGGACCTGACCGTGCGCATGAGTCATTTACCAGTGTGCAGAAGGCTATCAGTTATTCGATGACTTCGTTCTTCACTACTGGCGGCATAAGGGGCGGCAAGAAGAAGATGGATAAGTTTTATCCTCGCTCGTTCAATATGGGTATCAAGCGTGATGTATATGAAGAGCTCGGTGGATTTAGCAAGATGAGATTTGGTGAGGATATCGACTTCAGCTACCGTATATTTGAGGCGGGAAAGAAGTGCAGGCTCTTCCCTGAGGCATGGGTGTGGCACAAGAGGAGGACAGACCTTGATAAGTTTTTTAAGCAAGTATTCAACTCCGGTATTGCACGCATCAATCTCGAGAAGCGTCACCCTGGCACCATGAAACTGGTACATGCCCTGCCGATGGTCTTCACGGTAGGAGTGACGCTGCTCATACTGGCGGTGGTAGTACTGAGGGTGTTGCCTGCCAACTTCGAGTCTATGGCAGAAGCTGCATTCTTCAAGGACAATCCTAACTTGTGGATATATTGCCTTTCGCCAATCATGCTCTTCATGATGCTGATATTTGTCGATGCTTCTATCCGTTGTCGCAGTATGGTGATTGGTTTCCTTGCAGTCGAGGCGGCTTTCGTACAGCTGATAGGATATGGTCTTGGTTTCATCAAGGCGTGGTGGGAGCGATGCGTACAGGGCAAGGGAGAGTTTGCGGCGTTTGAATACAATTTCTACGAATAGACTCATGTACTGAGAGATATGATACGCAAGAGTTTTCAACCTTTCAATACAGCAGACGACATGTCCTCAGAAGCATTGTCTGAAGATGTTCTGCAGAAGAGCGAGTCCATATATGCTGCAGAAGTCAGTGCGGATGGAGGAGCAACCGAACATGCGCAGACGGATGGCGATGATGACTATGCCAGTATCAGGCAATGGGCAAAGGAAGACCGTCCGCGCGAGAAGATGATGGAGCGTGGAGCTGGTGCCTTGACTAAGGCCGAACTACTTGCTATACTTATCGGCAGTGGCACGACACGCAAGTCTGCTGTAGACCTGATGCGAGAGATCATGCGTGACTGTGATGACAAGCTTTCCAGACTGAGCAAGATGAGCCTCGATGCATTGATGAGTTATAATGGTATAGGTGAAGCCAAGGCCTTGACCATAATGGCGGCAGCTGAGATAGGCAGACGAAGGGCAGAGGAGGAAACAGGAGGAGATGCAATGCAGTTTGTCGATGCAGGAGTGGTCCTGTCATACATGAGGCCAAAGGTTCAGGACCTTGACCACGAGGAGAGTTGGGTGCTCTTGCTAAATAACAGGGCTTGTCTCATACGCTTGTTGCATCTGAGCAAGGGAGGTCTGACAGAGACATCTGTCGATGTCCGTATATTGCTCAAGGAGGCATTGATGGCCAATGCAACGTCGTTTATCCTCGTGCACAATCATCCTTCGGGCAATCCTGTGCCAAGCAATGCGGACAAGACTATCACAGAACAGATACGCAAGGCTTCAAAGACGATGAACATCCGTATGCTGGACCACGTGATTGTGACTGACAGTAAGGATATATATTATAGTTTTGCGGAGAACGGCAGCATATAGAGCACAGACCTTTATCCTCAGACGAAAGAACAATGAAGTATGGAAGAAATAACAAAATATGACATTGAGGCAAAGACAGTCGAGATGCTGAAGACGGTCTTTGACCCAGAGATTCCTGTCAATGTATATGACCTTGGAATGATATACAAGATAGATGTGACAGACGACATGGACATCAGTATCGACATGACGTTTACTGCACCCAACTGCCCTGCAGCGGACTTTATCCTTGAAGATATCCGCCAGAAGGTAGGCAGCATAAAGGGCATTGGCGAAGTAGAAATAAACGTGGTGTTCGAGCCCGAATGGAATAAGGACATGATGACAGAGGAGGCTAAGCTTGACCTTGGGTTCCTTTGATTATGGCCTTTTGGTACGTTTGTATAACAGAAAGAAATTAATCAGAAATTAATCAGAAATTAATTAAGCTTAATGCATTAAACATAATGCATTAAGCATTATGCATTATCTTACCCCCTCTCTTAATGAAACCCGTATACTTTATCTCTGATGCACACCTCGGCAGTCGTGCTCTCGAACATCAGCGGACGAGAGAACGTAGGCTTGTTAGATTTCTTGATACCATCAAGCACAAAGCTGAGGCAGTATATATGCTCGGCGACATGTTTGACTTCTGGTTTGAGTATGCAGAAGTTGTGCCGAAAGGTTACACGAGATTTCTCGGCAAGATAAGCGAGCTGACAGACATGGGCGTTGAGGTGCATTACTTTGCTGGCAATCACGATCTGTGGATTGAGGATTATCTGGCAAAGGAGTGTGGAGTCATTGTGCACACAGAGCCGTGTACCTGCGAGATATACGGCAGGGAGTTCTATCTTGCACATGGGTACGGGCTTGACCGTATGGATGACAACTGGCAGACTCGCTTCATGTACAAGTGCTTTGAGAGCAAGGCGCTGCGTCGTATAGCCAAGATGATACATCCTTACTGGTTTTTGAACTTTGGTCTCAACTGGGCAAAACGTAGCCGTGAGAAACATGCTCGCATGGGTGGCGACACTCCATACCAGGGTGAACGCAATGAAGGCCTGGTCATATTTGCCAAAGAATACCTCAAGGACCACCCTTCGATCAACTATTTCATGTTTGGTCATCGCCATATAGAGCTCGACCTGATACTCAATCATGATAGTCGCATGATGATACTTGGCGAGTGGTACTCGCTGTTCACGTATGCTGTATATGATGGCGAGACGATGTATATGGACAACTATATCGAGGGCGAAACACAGCTCTAACGACCAAATATTGCATATTTGCATAAAATAATTGCATAAATATATTGTCAGGTGTATTATATTCATTAAATTTGCACGCTTTTTGAATAAATATGCATAAGGAATGAATATTAAGAGCTCTCGATTAGAAGCAATAAAACTTTTGATATCCAGTCAGGAGATGAGTTGTCAGGAAGAACTGAGACTTGCTCTTGAGAAGGAAGGATATAAGCTTACCCAGGCAACATTGTCACGTGACCTTAAGCAACTGAAGGTAGCTAAGGGTTCATCCATTACAGGCAAGTCTGTGTATGTCTTGCCCAACAACACCATGTACAAGAGGGTGAAGGAGCACAGGCCAGTAAGCGAGATGATGGCAGTCGGCGGTTTTGTGTCATTGCGATTCTCCGGCAATATGGGAGTGATCAAGACTCGTCCGGGATATGCAAGTAGTCTTGC
>JAZLKQ010000361.1:0-8041 GCA_045597745.1 Bacteroidaceae bacterium
TGCTGGATCTGAAGGAATCTTCAAGGCAATGGCTAAGGAGTTCGGGTTCAAGTATGTAGTCTCTACACTTCGTGAGAGCTTCAGTGCAACTCATAATGGTTGGAAAGCACTTATCTATAACGGTGAGGAGTTCTATCAGTCAAAGCGCTATGACATCAACCCAATCATCGACCGTGTAGGTGGTGGTGACTCATTCTCTGGTGGTCTTATCCACGGTCTCCTTACAAAGCCAAACCAAGGAGAGGCTCTTGAGTTTGCAGTTGCTGCATCAGCACTCAAGCATACTATCCCAGGTGACTTCAATCACGTTAGTGTAGAAGAGGTAGAGGCTCTTGCAGGCGGTAATGCCAACGGACGTGTACAGAGATAATGCTTAATTATTAATGCATAATTGTTAATAAAATCATAAACGTGGCTAAATTTGACAAGTATGCCGTAATGGCAAAGATTGGTGAGACAGGCATGGTGCCTGTATTCTACCATAAGGATGCAGAAGTAGCAAAGAAGGTAATAAAGGCATGTTACGAAGGTGGTGTACGTGCGTTCGAGTTTACAAATCGTGGCGACTTTGCTCACGAGGTATTTGCAGAGTGTGTTAAGTATGCAGCAGTAGAGTGTCCAGAACTTGCTCTTGGTGTGGGTAGCGTTGTAGACCCTGGTACAGCGGCACTATACATTCAGCTTGGTGCATGTTTCATCGTCGGTCCATTGTTCAACCCTGAGATAGCTCCAATATGCAACCGCCGTTTGATCCCTTATTGCCCAGGTTGTGGAACTGTAAGTGAAGTAGGCAAGGCTCAGGAGATGGGATGTGACCTCACAAAGGTGTTCCCTGGCGATGTATACGGTCCTGCATTTGTTAAGGGACTCAAGGCACCGATGCCTTGGTCTAAGATCATGGTTACTGGTGGTGTTGCTCCAACTAAGGAGAACCTTACTGCATGGATCAAGGCAGGTGTGTACTGTGTAGGTATGGGCAGTAAGCTCTTCCCAGGTGACAAGGTTAAGGCAGAAGACTGGCAGTATGTCACAGATATGTGTCGTGAGGCTTTGTCATATATAGCAGAGGCTCGCAAGGCATAATCATACATATATTATAAGTGGTTTGGTAGGCATAATAATTGTTAGGCTTGCCAAACCTTTTTGTTAGACATGGAAAAGGAAGAACTAATACTTATAAGAATCACAGGTGTAGACCGTCCTGGTCTTACAGCGTCTATCACATCAATACTCTCAAGTTATGATGTTGCAGTGCTCGACATAGGTCAGGCAGACATTCACAATACATTGTCACTTGGCATACTTATCAAGGTTGAAGAAGACAATTCCGGTAGAGTGATGCGTGAACTTCTCTTCAAGGCAACCGAACTTAACGTCAATATCAACTTCAATCCGATTACGATGAAGGAGTATGAGGATTGGGTATCTCGTCAGGGAAAGAATCGTTACATTCTGACGCTTGTAGGAAGAAAGCTTACGGCACAGCAGATTACCAACGTTACACAACTCATTGCTGACCAAGGTCTGAATATCGACTCTATACGAAGACTCTCAGGACGTGAACCACTTGTCGAGAAAGCAGGCAAGAAGGTACGTGCATGTATAGAGTTTTCGGTAAGAGGAACTCCAAAAGATAGGGCAGAACTTCAGGCAAAGCTGATGCATCTATCAGCAGAGCTTGAGATGGACTGTTCGTTCCAGCAGGACAACATGTATCGCCGTATGCGTCGACTCATCTGCTTTGATATGGACTCTACACTCATCGAAACAGAGGTAATAGACGAACTTGCAATAAGGGCAGGAGTCGGTGATCAGGTCAAGGCCATCACCGAACGTGCAATGCGTGGTGAGATAGACTTTAAGGAGAGCTTCACAGAGAGAGTTGCCTTGCTCAAGGGACTTGACACCAGTGTTATGCGTGAGATTGCAGAGAGCCTTCCGATAACAGAGGGCGTAGACCGCTTGATGTATGTACTCAAGAAGTATGGATACAAGATAGCGATACTCTCGGGAGGTTTTACATACTTTGGTGAATACCTGCAGAAGAAATATGGCATAGACTATGTATATGCCAATGAACTCGAGATAGACGAATACGGCAAGCTGACAGGCAACTATGTAGGTGAGATAGTCGACGGACGACGCAAGGCAGAGCTTCTCAAACTCATTGCACAAGTCGAGAAGGTGGACATCGCACAGACAATAGCCGTAGGTGATGGTGCCAATGACCTCCCGATGCTTAGCGAGGCAGGATTGGGTATTGCTTTCCATGCAAAGCCAAGAGTTGTAGCTAACGCCAAGCAGTCCATCAACACTATTGGACTCGACGGAGTGCTGTATTTCCTCGGATTCAAGGATTCATACCTTGATGAGAAGGGTAGGGAATAGCTGTGCCAAAAGTATATTATTTCCAATAGTAAAGAAAATCAATTATTGCACAATGATTAAGATTAAGAACTGTATTATCCTTATTGCTGCAACAATGATCCTTGCAGCATGTGGCACTACATCTACAGTGCCAATCACAGGTCGCAAGCACAAGTTGCTTGTTGATGATGCACAGGTACTGACACTCAGCACCGAGCAGTACAATCAGGTGTTGAAGAGTTCTACACTATCGACCAACGCCACCAATACAGCTATGGTAAAGCGAGTAGGACAGCGCCTTGCAACAGCAGTGGAGACATACCTTAAGAATAATGGCATGTCCAACGAGCTCCAGTACTTCAAGTGGGAGTTTAACCTTGTCAAGAGCAACAGCGTCAATGCATTCTGTATGCCAGGCGGTAAGATCGTGGTATACGAAGGATTGCTTCCTGTGACAAAGGACGAAGCCTCTCTTGCCATTGTACTTGGCCATGAGATTGCCCATGCAGTTGCAAAGCACTCTGCCGAACAGTTGTCCAAGCAGATGCGTCAGCAGTATGGTACTCAGATACTTTCTACAGTCGTAAGTACTGCAACCAACAACACTAACAATGGTGCTTTGCTTGAGTCAATAGCCAGCCAGGGATTCTCATTTGCCAACCTCAAGTATAGTCGTGACAATGAGACCGAAGCAGACTATATGGGCATAGTGTTCGCCGCAATGGCAGGTTATGACCCTCAGCTCGCCATCCCGTTCTGGGAGCGTATGGCGGCATCATCTACCAACTCCAAGAGCGAGATATTCTCTGACCATCCAAGTGATGAGCACCGTATCGCTAATCTCAAGAAGCGTATGCCAGAGGCTCTTCAGTATTATAAGAAGTAACAACCGCTTCCCGATAACCTCCCTTTCAAGGGGAGGTTTTTTTATATCAGATCTACCACAGTGATACCCGCACCACCAAACTGAGGATGCTCGTCCTTGAAGTCTGCAACAGCAGGAAGCGTGTTGAGGTACTGGCGAATGAGCGTCTTGAGTATGCCAGAACCTGTACCATGTAGTATTCGGACTCTTGAGACGCCTGCTACGAGAGCATCGTCTATGAAGTAAGTTATAGTCTGGACACATTCGTCACCTCTCATGCCTCGAACATCAATGTCTTGCTTGAAGTTGAGCGAACGTTCTCGTATGTCATCCTGTGTCTGCTTGCTGACAAATGTGATAGCCCTTGGCTCTTCCTTAGGAGCAGATGCTTCTTCGAGACGATTGACCTTGACGTTGGTATATATTGCACCGAATGCTATTTGTGCCTCGTCTTCGCTTATCTTGATGACCTTTCCTGGAGTATTCTGTCCCTTTATCTTGACATAGTCTCCTACCTGAGGCGTGTATTTCTTCTTTTCCTTAGGCTGCCTTGATGATTGTACAGCTTCATCTGTTGTAGGCTTCCCCTTGCAGTTCTTGCCCGCTTTCTTGTCCTTCATCCTCTGCTGACGAGCCTTGATCTTCTCCATCTGTCGGCGAATCTTCTCCTCCATGAGGTCAGGATTTATCTCCTTGACATCCTGCTTGTAGTCAGCAAGGTCCTGACGTATCATACGGGTACGTTCTTTCTCTGCCTGCGCTTCCTTGATTTCCTTGATAGTCTGTTCTATCTTCGCATTACTGCTTGACAGCAGCTGCTGAGCCTCTTCTTTCGCCTTAGCGATGATTTCCTTGCGTTCTTCTTGCAGTCGTTTTATCTCCTCCTCGTAGCGGGTGATGGTCTGTTCCATCTGCTTCTCGTGCTGATGGATGGACTGACGTTTGCTTTCCCAGTAGCGCTTGTCCCTTACAATGTCCTGCAGATACTTGTCTGCATTGATGTACTCCTTGCCCACTATCTCGGACGCGTCGCTTATGACATCTTCAGGTATGCCAATCTTACGAGCTATCTCTACGGCGAACGAACTGCCGGGATTGCCCTGCCTCAGTTGGAAGAGCGGTGCCATGAGCTGGCGGTCATATAGCATGGCGCCGTTCTGTATGCCGTCCGCATCCTTTGCGTACAGCTTGAGATTCTGATAGTGAGTGGTGATGACACCGAATGCTCGCTTATGGTTGAATCTGCGTAGCATTGCCTCTGCCATAGCTCCGCCTATCTGAGGTTCGGTACCGCCACCGAACTCGTCTATGAGAATAAGGCTTGCACCGTCAGCACGCTTCATCATGTTCTTCATGTTGAGCAAGTGCGAAGAGTATGTAGACAAGTCATCTTCGAGACTTTGCTCGTCACCGATGTCGATAAAGAGATTCTTGAATATGCCAGTCACGCTGCTCTCTGCCATAGGTACAGGCATACCACACTGCAACATGTACTGCAGTAGACCTACAGTCTTGAGACATACGGACTTGCCTCCGGCGTTAGGACCTGATATGATGAGTATTCGCTGATGAGGTGAACGTAGTTCGAGGTCAAGAGGCACAACCTTTTTGCCGTGCTTCTCAAGTGTCATCTTGAGCAGTGGATGTACCGCCATCGACCAGTCGACGACTTGCCCCTTCTCCATTTTTGGTTCGATACCTCCTGTACTTATAGAGAACTTAGCCTTTGTGCGTATAAAGTCTATGTCGGCAAGAAACTCGTAACTTGCCATGATCTCCTTGACGTCAGGTCTTACGGTAGCGGTAAACTCGAGCAATATGCGTCTTATCTCGTGCCTTTCTTCTGACTCGAGCTCACGTATTCTGTTGTTGGCCTCGACTACTTCAGCTGGTTCGATGTATACCGTTTTGCCCGAGTCCGACTCGTCGTGTACGATACCTCGTATCTTTCGCTTCATGGCAGGAGCGACAGGTATGACAAGTCTTCCGTCCCTGACAGTCGGTGAAAGGTCCTTTTCGACAAGACCTTCTGTCTTTGCATTACGCAGGATGTTCTGCAGAGACTTGGAGATACTTCCTGCCGTCTGGCTGAGTTCACGCCTTATCCGCATCAGTTCGATAGATGCCGAATCTTTGACGTTTCCATATTTGTCGAGTATTTGGTCGATACGCCTGACTATCATCGGAAAAGTCCTTACGTCAGCAGAGAGAGCATAGAGTTCAGGAAATAGCTTCCCCTTAGTGCTATGTTCGTCTTCTGCACTTGGAGCGACGTCATAGTCATTGTCGTCTTCTGCATGATTAGTCTTGCTTAAGAATGTGACGATCTTTGTTATAGTGTCAAGCGAACGCTGAAGGTCAAAGAGTTCTTTAGTGTCGAGATATGTATTGTCTATGCGTATTCGCTTGAGTGACGCTCTGACGTCGTAAAAGTTCTGGTCAGGAAAATCCTCGTTGAGCAGTATTTGGACAAATTCCATCGTCTGCCTTACCTCACGTTTCACTTTCTGGTATTCGTGGGAGAAGTTCATTTGCTCGACTCTTTGCCTTCCCAACGCACAAAGGCATCCTTCTGATAGAATGCCTCTCACGGTGTCAAATCCAATCTTTTCTTCAAAATTGTCAGGGTAGATCATGTATACATACGTTGTGATTTCGACTGCAAAATTACTAATTTGAGTCGTACTATACAAATAAGGTAGTGGAAATGATGCCCGTATATGTATGAGATAACTCCCGTTAGTAGAGAAAAAGGCACGCTTTGCTTGTCAGATTGACTAATAAACACTACCTTTGTCAACGAACAAATACGCACATGACAATCCGTACGTTGATGCATCAGCAAAATTTGTTTGTAACGTTGATGCTTTGGTTATCACGACAATAGACCAAGTGCGTAATATGGTGGTGTTATAGAGTTGAAAGTAATCTAATAAATTGTTATTTATATGAATAGAAAAACAATCGTACTGGCTACGTTGTTTGCCACAGCAGGATTGGTGGCAAACGCTCAAGGCCAGTTAGCATTTCCTGAAGCTCAGGGATGGGGACGTTATGCCACTGGCGGTCGATATGGTACAGTGTATCATGTGACAAATCTCAATGACTCTGGTACGGGCTCTCTGCGCGATGCTGTGTCACGCTCCAATAGAATTGTAGTGTTTGATGTTGCGGGTGTGATAAATATCTCTTCACGTATCGTATTTGCCTCCAATATCTATGTGGCAGGACAGACAGCACCGGGCGAGGGTATTACTGTGTATGGTGACGGTGTTTCCTTCTCTGGAGCTAACAATCTGATATGCCGTTACCTTAGGGTGCGTATGGGTAGAGGTGGAACAAACGGCAAAGACTGTGCAGGTATAGCCAATGGTACCAACATGATATTCGACCATTGCTCATTTGCATGGGGACAGGACGAGACATTCTCTATCAATCCTGACGGCAAGGGTAGCCTTGGAGACATAACCATCCAGAACTGTATCATAGGTCAGGGACTTATGGATCACTCTGCGGGTGGACTTATTCAGGCTGACAACATCACTCTGTACCGTAACTTCTATTGCGACAACTCTACGCGTAATAATAAGGTGAAGGGCAAAAACCAGTATGCCAACAATGTGGTGTACAACTGGTCCAACGCTGCATACATCATGGGAGGTGACTCAGATGGACAGTCATATTGCAACATCCATTCCAGTCTCTTTGTTAATGGTCCATCAGGAGGTGGTGATGCATTTACAGGCGGTAATTCCAACTTCCACTTCTATGCTACAGACAACTGGCAGGACAGCAAAGCTGACGGAACATTCTCTCCATCTCTTGTCACAAACTATTCCGCGTCAGACAAGAAGACAACTCCATACGATTACCCAGAGCTGCAACTCTACAGTGGTAAGGAACTCATCGACAAGCTGATACCAACTGTGGGCGCATCCCTCCCTTATCGTGACATGACAGACTGTTATATGGTGGACGAACTTATGAGCTTCGGTACAAAGGGAGACCTTATCGCTAACGAAGGCACTCTGCCTTATGGAATCCCAAGCACATGGACAGTATACAAAGGTGTCAAGCGAGTAGACACTGATGGCGACGGTATGCCAGACTGGTGGGAGAGTGCCAATGGCACAGATCCAGCAAAGAATGATGCCATGGTCATTGCTTCTAATGGATATGCTAATATAGAGAATTATATAAATGGTATTACTGCCGAGCAGCGTGACTTCTATCTTCGCAAGCCGATGATGCCTGGATTGCACAGCAGCACTACCTCTACACTCACCATTGACTGGAGTGACTATACAGAGGGCGAAGACGGATTTGCCCTCGAAATCAAGGGTACAAATGGCGTGTGGAAGGAAGTGACTCGAGTATCTGCCAATGTCACTTCTTGCAAGGTGACAGGTCTCGATCCTGCAACAGCCTATTCTATTCGTGTACGTGCATTTGCAGAGAAGGACGGCGCAACCAAGTATTCTGATTATTCTAACGAAATATCAGTCAAGACTCGACCTGTCGAAGTCGGTATTATCGACATAGATACGTACATGCCAGACTACACATGGCAGCCATCAGTAGTAGAATGGAGCACAGCAACTGATGGTTGGCGAGAAGGCATAGCATGGATAAATGACGGTACAAAGAAGGTGCTCTTCGATGTAGCAGAAGATGCGACAGTAAAGATTGCAGAGAATGTCATGCCAGAATCTATGGTTGTCATTGGTGACGGTACGCTCAAACTAACAGGAACAGCAAAGATTAGCGGTGCTACTACATCTGTAAATAAAGGTGGTGAAGGTACGCTCG
>JAZLKQ010000362.1:0-5056 GCA_045597745.1 Bacteroidaceae bacterium
CCGCCTTGCTCGCTGAGTTTACTACTTAAAAATGCACTAAGCTCATAGAAACAGGTCATGCGCAGGGGCTGGATAAGGAGGGGCAATTCAAAAAAAGCCCCGACAAAGACAGCCCCCGCGCATGACCTGTAGCACAAAATAAAGAATACCAAGCCCCTTTCCTCATCCCTCTCCCTCTTGAGGGCGAGGGTGAATGAAACCTCCCCTAACCCCTCCTAAGGAGGGGAACTCCGATAGAGCATTGGTAGGGTGGGTGTATATGTAAGTATATACACATTCATAGTCTAAGCGCCCGGATGGCACTCTCCCCCTAAAGTAGGGGGAGTACCCACAGGGGGAGGGGGGTATTAGATACTTTGTGTGCATATAGCAAAGTTGTTTTTAAGTTACTAATACCCCTCCGTCCGTTGGACACCTCCCCTACTTTAGGGGAGGAGTATGCTGATGGCAAAGAACTTGTAAGATGCAATAAGTGTACTCGTTGAATTAAGTGGAGGAGTATGCTGATGGCAAAAGTACTTGTGAGATGCAATAAGTGTATTCGTTGAATTAAGTGGAGGAGTATGCTGGTGGCAAACTCAATTGCTTTTGTGCATAGAGTAGATCGTTCCCTCAATAATTTCTGGATAATTTCTGTTTAATTTCTTTCAGTTAATCAATACGCATACAAATTGCTTCTTTTTCATCATACGTTCGAAACACGCTTATCAAGCGTATGTTGAGGCTTAGACATACGTATGATGCACGCTTGTCATACGTATGATGGTAGTATGTATATAGTTGCTGTCTCTTAAACAAAGACATACCAATACATATTGGAGTGCTGATAGATGATACTTGCCTGCTACAGGACTTGCAGTAATGGAAGCGCTTAGTCGGTGTCAGCAGTAGGTTTGTGCTTGAGTTTGCGTGTATAGGTCTTCTTTGACTTGTGCGTGCGGTTGAAGGAGTGAAAGCCAGGACCGAATAGTTCCATCTGCGCTTCTCTTTCTCCACGTTTCATTGCCTTGATGGCATCAAGATTAAGTGCTTTGCTTTTGTTGTTCTTCTTCATTGTGATGATTGTTTTGGAAATCGTATGCATCTTGCCCCATATAATGACGTTCTTCTTGAGCGAAGTGCTTAACTGAATTGTTTGAATGCATCCATTTGAGGTCATTTGAGTTCATTTTATATTAAAATGTCCTTAAGTATAATGCATAATTAATTTCTTTCAGTCAAGATAATTAGGGTGCCCTTTCGTCATGCCTTAGTCGTCCCACATCTCGTCTTCGGACTCATCGTCGTTGAGAGGTTCGACAGACATCTCGTACCCGTCCTCATACCCTTCCTCATAGCCTTCTTCGTAGTCGGCGGCATCCTGACCAGAGTATCGGTTGGCGTCGTCAAACGAGCTCATATAGCCGTTGCGTGCACTTCCGTCCTCTTCACCATCTTCATACCCCTTGTCATATCCTCGCTCGTATGCTTTGCTTCGCTTGGCGGGCTTGTCGTATATGACCTGTGGCTGTGGTGTGGTGACCTCTGGAGTGGTGACCTCAGTAGAGTCGATAGGTGTGCTTACTACAGTAGCCTGTGTTGCGGCGTCCTGTTGGGTAGGGTAGTAGTCGTATGAGTAGTCAGTGGCGTTGTCTTCCTTCTTGTTTTCGCACGAACACATTGCGATGAAGCATGAGACTGTAGATGCGATGATGATGGTGTGTAATGTACGTTTCATGGGAATCGTTTTAGTTATTGTTGATAATGACTTGACTGCCGTCACATGTCAATCGTGTAGCATCATTGAGATGCATGTCGATGACACTCTTGTCGACAGGATGTATTCTGAATACAGATGAGGTGGGGTAGCGGTTGAAGTACACGTCCCGACTCATGTATAGACTGATGCCGGTCACTCCCTTTGCAGTACGGACCGTGTTGTAGTACGTCAGTATGCGAGAGACTATGCGTGGCAGTACCTTGATGCCATACTTGCCGTCTGCAAGACTTACCACCGCAATCACATGCCATCGGGGCTTGCTGTCTATGGCTTGCTCTCTCTGCTTCTCGGTACTCTTGTGAGATATCGTGACATGTCTGCCGTACTTCTCGTTGATGGTGTCCATGATGCTTCTGAAGAGCCGGCCATGTGCAGACGTGTCCTTCAGCTGGTGGTACCCGATATAGTAGTGTATCATCTCGTGTATGATGGTGTCTTCTACTTCCGCTTCGGGCAAGTCTATGCGTGTGTTGATACGTAGGCGAAAGTCGTATTTCACTTGTTGACCTCCCGCACCTCTCTTTATCCTGTATACGCATACACCTACAAATGTCTTTGCATCGCTCAGCTCGATAGGTATCATCGGCAGAGTGTCGCCAAAGTACAATCTGTTGTACTGCTCAAACTTGCTTCTGATGTATGGTATTGTTGCTTTCATTGTTGTGCGAGTGATGTCGGATGCTGATATGATTGCATCTTGGTATTTTACGGGACAAATATATGGATTTTATCATGTATTGCAAAACAAAGCGAGATGATATTGGACGGAATGTGTATGTGCATATATAGTTGAGTCAACAAAAAACCTCTGTAAGCATGACTTACAGAGGTTGTCTTGGGGGGTGGAGGGTCGGGCTCGAACCGACGACATTCAGAACCACAATCTGACGCTCTAACCAACTGAACTACATCCACCATGTAAATGCTTGTAAGGAAGTACCTTCCCGAAAGCGAGTGCAAAGGTAGGTACTTTTTGCATATCTTCCAAATAAAAGAGGAGAAAAATGCATGATGACGTACATTTTCTCCTCTTTTATTGTGTTTGTATAATGTATTACTTATAAAACTCCTTCTTTCCTGCAGAAAGGGTGTTCTTCATAAGTGAACAGATAGTCATAGGACCTACGCCTCCTGGTACAGGAGTGATATATGAGCAGAGTGGTGCAACTTCGTCAAACTTGACATCGCCATTGAGACGGAAGCCGCTCTTCTTGCTTGCGTCAGGTACTCTTGTTGTGCCGACGTCGATGATGACTGCTCCTGGCTTGACCATGTCTGCAGTGACAAAGTTTGGCTGACCAAGTGCTGCAATGATGATGTCTGCCTCACGGCACTCCTCCTTGAGATTGGTAGAGTGAGAGTGGCATACTGTGACAGTCGCATCGCCTGGGTAGCGCTTCTGCATCATGAGCTGAGCCATAGGCTTGCCGACGATATTGCTTCGTCCAAGTACCACACACTTCTTGCCGCTTGTCTCTATGTTGTATCTCTTGAGCAAGTCAAGTATGCCGTTTGGAGTGGCGCTGATGTAGCAAGGCAGACCGATAGACATGCGACCCACATTGATAGGGTGGAATCCGTCTACGTCCTTGCGGTAGTCGATGGCTTCGATAACCTTCTGCTCGGATATGTGCTTTGGCAATGGGAGCTGAACGATAAATCCGTCTACGTCTGGGTCGTTGTTGAGCATGTCGACTTGCTGGAGAAGGAACTCTTCTGTTATGTCGTCTTCGAAGCGGAGGAGGGTAGACTTGAATCCACATGCCTCACATGCCAACACCTTGTTCTTGACGTATGTCTCACTGCCTCCGTCGTGACCGACGAGTATCGCAGCGAGGTGTGGACGCTTACCGCCTGCCTTAACTATCTCTTCTACTTCTGCAGCAATCTCCTGCTTGATGGCTGCTGCTGTTGCCTTACCGTCTATGAGTGTCATAGTGATGTGTTTTATTATTTGTATTTGTTAGAACTTTGGCATTCCTGGTATGTTCATGCCTTTCATTTGTCCCATCATGCGAGCCATCTTGTTGCCAGACATCATCTTCATCATCTTGCGCATCTGTTCAAACTGTTTGGTGATGCGGTTGACTTCTTCGATAGTGTTGCCTGACCCCTTGGCGATACGTTTCTTGCGAGAAGGGTTGAGGCACTCAGGATGCTCACGCTCGTATGGTGTCATACTGCCTATCATTGCCTCTACGCTCTTGAAGGCATTCTCGTCTATATCTACGTCCTTGAGCTGGTTGCCGACTCCAGGTATCATGCTTGCGAGATCCTTGATGTTACCCATCTTCTTGATCTGCTCTATCTGACCGAGGAAGTCGTTGTAGTCAAACTTGTTCTTCTGTATCTTCTTCTGGAGCTCGATAGCTTTCTTCTCGTCAAACTGCTGCTGAGCACGCTCAACGAGTGATACGATATCGCCCATTCCAAGTATACGGTCTGCCATACGGTCAGGGTGGAAGATGTCGAGCGCTTCCATCTTTTCGCCCGTACCGACAAACTTGATAGGCTTGTCTACTACAGTACGGATAGAGAGAGCTGCACCACCACGGGTGTCACCATCGAGCTTGGTAAGGATTACACCATCTATCTCGAGGCGCTCGTTGAATGTCTTTGCAGTATTGACAGCATCCTGACCTGTCATGGCATCAACTACAAGGAGAGTCTCATCAGGCTTTGTGGCAGACTTGATCTGCTGTATCTGTACCATGAGTTCCTCGTCGATGGACTGACGACCTGCTGTATCGACGATGACAGTGTCATATCCCTTTGTGCGAGCCTCCTGTATAGCGTGCTGTGCCACGAGTACAGGGTCAGTAGCGCCTGCCTCTAAGTATATTGGCACGTTGACCTGCTCTGCAAGCACACGCAACTGCTCCATGGCGGCAGGACGGAATGTATCGCAGGCAGCAAGGAGTGGATGACGTCCGAGCTTGTTCTTGAGCATCAGCGCAAGTTTACCACTCATCGTTGTCTTACCGGCACCATTGAGACCTGCCATGAGTATGATGGATGGGTGGCTTGTGAACTGTAGTTCTGTAGCCTTACCACCCATAAGGGTAGCGAGCTCGTCATGTACTATCTTGACCATCATCTGGCCAGGCTTTACGGCTGTAAGCACATTCTGACCAAGTGCCTTTTGCTTGACAGTATCAGTAAATGTCTTGGCTACCTTGTAGTTGACGTCTGCTTCGAGGAGTGCCTTGCGCACGTCCTTGAGAGTCTCGGCTACATTGATTTCGGTGATTTTTCCTTCACCTTTGAGTATTTTGAACGAGCGTTCAAGTCGTTCGG
>JAZLKQ010000363.1:0-5662 GCA_045597745.1 Bacteroidaceae bacterium
TTCTGGAACAACACCAAATACTTCTCAGGGCTAACGCTTGATGTCCATACATACGCATACCGTAAGGACAAGTTGGGTCTCACCAATACTTATGGTACGCTAAAGTATATTGTTGGATTCAACTTTATTAAGAAGAAGTAAGGTCCTCACTTTGCCCTACATCTGTCACACATTCCACATTCATCAGGATGTCCATCACCACCATTAGCCTTTGTACATCCGTCACAGCCACACTTGCTTGCACCGCAGCCACATGCATTGCCCTTGCCCGTCAATCTCTTGTACAAGAGACGGGCAATCAACAATAACGCTACCGCTACAATGATATATACTATGATAGACTGAATATCCATATATGTTTTTTCTGCTACAACCAATTGATTACAGATCCATCTTTCTCATTCTATAGAAACAACGAACTGACATGATATGCTATCGCAGAGCATATCCAGGCGAGAGCTGTGGTATATGTGATGGCAAAGAGTGCCCAACCCCATTTGCCAGACTCGTTTTTGATACCGATACATGCAGGTATGCATGGCATATAGAGCAGCACAAATATCATAAAGGCAAGGGCAGCTGGCGCTGTCAATCCACTCTTAGCTATGACTGACGACAGGCGTGCCGTCTCCGCATCTTCGTCATCAAGCGCCTGTGCATCATTACTGCTGTACAGCACTCCCATGGTCGATGCGACTATCTCCTTGGCACCGATACCCGTCACGATGCTCACGCCCTCCTTCCACGCCATACCACATGGAGCTATGATTGGTTCTATGGCCTTGCCAATACATCCTATATAGCTCTGCTCCATCTGTGCCTCAGGAGAGTAGTCTGGCGAGTTCTCGTCCATGCGTGGATAGTAGCTCAACGCCCATACCACGATAGAGGCAAGGAGTATTGTCGTACCCATCTTCTTGAGATACTGACGACCCTTCTCCCATGTATGACGGAATACTGACTTGCCCGACGGCATACGATATGGAGGCAACTCCATGACAAAAGGACTGGAATCTCCCTTGACCACAAATCGGCTGAAGAGTTTTGCCATCAATACCGACATTACTATGCCGAGCAGATATAGCGAGAAGAGTACTGTGGCTGCATGGTCGGGGAAGAATGCCCCTATGATGATGATATATACGGGAAGGCGTGCAGAACAAGACATAAGCGGCACTATGAGCATGGTGATGAGGCGTGACTTGCGGTCCTCTATAGTTCGTGTCGCCATGATGGCAGGTATATTGCATCCGAATCCCATGATCATAGGTATGAATGACTTGCCATGCAGTCCCATCCTGTGCATGATCTTGTCCATGATAAACGCAGCCCTCGCCATATAGCCCGAGTCTTCCATCCATGAGATAAACGCATAGAGTATCATGATGTTGGGCAGAAAGACGATGACTCCACCCACGCCACCTATCACTCCATCGACGATAAGGTCCTTGAGCGGTCCATCACTCATGAGCGACGAAACCATGTCGCCAAGCCAAGCCACTCCAGCATCTATCCAGTCCATTGGATATTGGCCTATATGGAATGTACAATAGAACATGGCATACATCAAGGCCACAAATATAGGATAGCCCCATATATGATGAGTTACGACGGAGTCTATGCGTTTGGTAAGCAGACGTACCGACTTGTGCTTCTTCTCAAAGCACTCTTTCAGAGCACCCTGTACAAATCCATATTTGGCATCAGTAATGGCGGACTCCGAGTCTTCACCTATCTCTGAGTCAATCTCGGCCTTACATGCCTTACATTCGTTCGTGATGTCATCCTTATTCTGCATTAGCTGCACTATGCCCTCGACCTGAGTGTCATTTTCCAAGAGCTTGATGGCAAGAAATCTTGCCGAATAGTTGTGGTGAGGCACAGGGTTGACACGGATAAGGTTTTCCACACTTTCGATGCGAGACTCTATTATCTGGCCATGATTGACATGAATGTGTCGATAGACATGCTGTCGGCCTTCTATCATTTCTATAATTTGTCCGAACAACTCCTTGACGCCCTCTCCTGTACGACCTACAGTAGGCACTACAGGTACACCGAGCAGTCTACCCATAAGCTCGGTATCAAGACGGTTGCCGCTCGCACGCAGTTCGTCATACATGTTGAGAGCCATGATCATAGGCACGTCCATGTCGATGAGCTGTGACGTGAGATAGAGGTTACGCTCGAGATTGCTTGCATCAACTACATTGATGATAACATCTGGCGTCTGCTCGATGATATATTTCCTCACGTACAATTCTTCAGGAGTATACGCCGAAAGCGAATAGGTACCTGGCAGGTCGACTATACGAAACGTATAGCCATCCATCTCCAGCTGACCTTCCTTGGCATCAACTGTCACGCCCGAATAGTTGCCCACCCTCTCATGAGCACCACTCGCTATATTGAAGAGACTTGTCTTTCCACAGTTTGGATTGCCTACACATACGACACACACCTCCTTACTCTTGTGCTCGGCAACATGCTCCATGTGACGATGTCTCACCACATCCTCACATTCGTTAGCCACAATCCCGCTTGGTGCATGATGCATCTTCTCCCAAGCCATAGCCTCTGCCTCATTGACTACCTCCACGAGGTCAGCTTCGGCACGACGCAATGACACCTCATAGTCCATGACCTTGTACTTGACAGGATCACGCAACGGCGCATTGAGCACTACCTCCACGAGCTTGCCCTTGATAAATCCCATCTCTACTATACGCTTTCGGAATCCACCATGGCCATTGACCTTGACTATAACGCCACTTTCTCCTGTCTTGAGTTCTGAGAGTTTCATGATCTTTTATCTGTATGCAAATACTATATCTCTTGTTTTCGGGTGCAAAAGTAGCAATAATTATCATAATGGGCAATACTCAAATATAAGTATACATCATACGGTGCTCTCATTTGCACTTATAGGAGATTATCTCCTAAATATATGCCACTTGATGCAAATATATATATAAATAGGTGTGATAATACATTAGATTTTGTTACTTTTGCATCATAATTATTACATAATGAACATACAATCACAACAGTCAACATGAAACTAAGGCACATACTTATAATGATCATGACGGCCTTTGCCATGGTAGCAAAGGCTCAGTTTTATGGCACAATAATAGACGCAAGTACCAACGAACCAATACCTTTTGCTGCAGCCAAGTACGAAGGGACATCCATCGGCTCGCCTACTGACATGGACGGATGCTTCAAGTTGCCAATGGACAAGAAGTACACTAAGATAGAGGTAACATGTCTTGGCTACAAGCCCGTAATCGTCACGGTCAATCATGCTCACACCGAGATACACTCTACCATCAAACTGTATCCTGATGACTTCCTGCTCGGCGAAGTAGTGGTGAAGAAGCAGAAGATAAACTACAAGCGCAAGAACAATCCCGCCGTCGAGCTTATGCGCAAGGTGATAGCCAACAAGAAGCTGAGCGACATCCGTCTCAAGGACTTCTACCACTACGACAAGTACGAGAAGCACACATTCTCATACAATGACGTGGAGAAGAGTTCGCTCGCTGAAGTCTGCCCTGAGACTGGTAAACTCATCATACCTATCATGGTGGACGAGACGGTATCGGAGGAGAACTACCGACGTTCGCCTCGTGCTTCCAAGACTGTCATCAAGGCAAAGAGAAACGACGGATTTCAGAATATGCTCTCATCTGGCCAGATGCTCACGGACTTTGTCAAGGACATCTTTACTGACGTCGATATATACAAGGACAACGTCCGAGTACTCCAGCACCCATTTATCTCGCCTATCTCAACAAGCGAGGCTATAGGATTTTACCATTACTACATACAGGACACCATCAAGGTGGACGGAGAGAGATGTATAGACGTCGCATTCGTGCCTAATAACACTCAGGACTTCGGATTCTCAGGACATCTCTTCATCACGGACGACAGCAAAAATCAGGTAAAGCGTGCTGTCATCAACATACCTAACAACTCGGGCGTGAACTATGTGGACAATCTGCTCGTCATACAGGACTTCATGACTCTGCCTACAGGCGAGAGAGTACTCAAGACTGATGACATGATTGTCGAACTGAGCGGATTCTACGGTGCACTCAAGATGGCATGTCAGAGATATTCGACATACAGCAACTATAGTTTTGCTCCTATAGCAGACAACAAGATATTCCGTTCTCCGCTCACAGACAAGGTGATGATAGACGCCGAGCGCAAGGACTCCACCTACTGGGCAGCGGTACGTCCGCTCAAGCTGTCTGACATGGAGAGCAACCTGGGACGTGCTGTCGACAAGATCAATGATGACCTCGGCGGCGGATGGAAGTTTGTCCTTAAGGCAGTGACCGAAAACTCTATCGAACTCACCTCATCGCCTAATAAGCTTGACCTTATACCTCTCAACTCTATCGTATCGCACAACGAGATAGACGGCTGGAGATACCAGTTGCCTCTGCAGACTACAGGCAATCTCTCCCCTCACCTCTTCCTCAGAGGATATGCGGCATACGGTTCTAAGGACCAGAAGGTGAAGTACAAGGGTGAGATGGAATACTCGTTCAACAAGAAGAAATACATGGCGCATGAGTTTCCACGTCGTTCTATCAGCGTGAGCTACATGTATGATGATATGTCACCAGTCGACAAGTTTGCCGGTACTACTAAGGACAATATGTACAGCTCGTTCAAGACTACCAAGGTCGACCAGATGATGTACGTCAACGACATCAATGTCAAGTGGCAGTATGAGACCAACAACTACCTTACTTTCTCTCTGGCACTCGACAACTCCAAGCTCACTCCTGCCGGAGCACTCATCTATCAGCGCAATGTGGACGAATCGCTTGTGCCAAACATCAAGACGACTGATGTAAAGGTGGGATTGCGCTATGCTCCACGCGAGACATTTATCTGCAGCAAGCAGCAACGCCTACCTATCAACAACGACGCACCTATATTCACCCTCGAACACACTATGGGACTCGACGGACCGTTGGGTGGTCAGTACAAGTACAACATGACCGAAGTATCCATCTTCAAGAAGATATGGATGCCTGCCGCACTGGGATATATCGAGACATACGTCAAGGGTGGATACCAATGGAACAAGGTACCATTCCCAATGCTCTTTACACCACAGTCCAACCTCTCATACTTCGTGCAGTTTGATGACTGGTCATTCAACATGCTTCGCAACATGGAGTTCCTCAACGACAAGTATGCATCGCTCCTCATCAACTGGAACTTTGACGGAAAGATACTCAACCGTATACCTCTACTCCGCAAACTCAAACTACGTGAATATGTAGGATTCAAGATGATGTATTCTGGGCTCTCGGACAAGAACAACCCATTCGTCTCTACTACAGACAATGACCTTTTCCGCTTCCCGACACGTGACGGTCAGTACACATCATTTGTCATGGGCAAGAAACCATACATGGAGTTGTCTGTCGGCATCAGCAATATCTTCAAGGTAGTCAAACTGCTCGGGGAAATCAATTTCTGCAAAATTCTTAAATGAAACATCAAGTTTATCCAAATTATCCAAAAGTATATCGACTGCGTCATCTGATTCTGCATCAATTGAATTAATAGCAACATCTATATTGGATACTTCTACGCAGAAAGCATCCATTTCTTTCTGAAATCTCGCAAT
>JAZLKQ010000364.1:0-4275 GCA_045597745.1 Bacteroidaceae bacterium
CTCCTGAAGTCCTGCAAAGGCTACCGTCAAATTATCTCCTGTAGGACATACAAATCCTCTGCCAGAAGTATATGAAGCACCGACTTTCAATACCACCTCGTATGTACCGCCTGGAAGACCTGTAACTTGCTGCCAAAGTACATCGCCTTCAGCAGTAGAAGATGTACTGTATTTTTCGGAATATGTAGTACCATAATCACCAGTCCTGCCTTCCCATGCACCGATACCAGATGTCACATCGTTGTACGCCTTGTACGCAGCAGGAAGCAGGATCTTTTCACCACCAGCAGACTCCTTTACGCCAAGAGTATTGCCTTCTGTAGCATTAAAGTATACACCGCTCCACTGAGCATAGAGAGTGATGTCGCCAGCAGGATAGTAGGTTGCATCTGCAGAGCCAGCCCTTGCGCCTCCGCTTGCTGCAGTGTACCAACCCTTAAATCCGCTTGTATCAACAAGATTGAGAGACTCGAGCTTGGCGATGTACCAGTTGCCCGAAGCCTGCTTGTTGCGGAGACCATATCTAAGTGTTCCGTCTGTAACTGTGACGAGGAATGTAACTGTGTTTTCTTCGCCCGCATTAACAGCAGTACGATTGACAACAGGGATGTACTTTTCCTGGTCGCCTGCAAAGGCTACGGTCAGATTGTCTCCTGTAGGACAATCGTAATGGTCTCTATCATTTGTTGCGGAAGCACCGACTTTCAATACTACTTCGTATGTACCATTAGCAAGACCAGTAACTTGCTGCCAAAGCATATCACCTATTTCTGTTGGCGCACGGAAGAAGTAGATCTCTGAATATCCACCATTATAAGTGTGTCCCGACGATTGATCAGCTACATGTTCCCACGCACCTATACCTGATGTGATGTTCTCAAGGACTTTGTATGCTTGAGGGAGAGTGATACCGGAGCCAGAAGACTGCTCTGCCAATGTAGTTGCGGTTGCACTTCCTCCATTAGGGTTGAAGGCAACGGTACGAGCAGGAAGATCGGTTACTTCTGTGGCAGTAAATGACTGGAAGAATATATAGTCAAGGTCGTTTGTGCCAGCAAAACTTACACCATAGATATAGTACTTATGTCCCTTGATAAGATTGCCAAAGTTGTTAGTTTTATAGTCTTTTTGACGGGAATCATGGAGTCTTATAGAAGGATTACCTTCTTCTGTCATTATGAAATTACAGTTGTAAAGCGTTGAATAAGTACTCAAGCTAAACTGTACGTTAACTTTTGGCTCAATAACTATACAACCGGTTCCACTCTCAAGGTTGTCACCTCGAGTGCTGTTTGTTATACCTTTACGACTAGAGTTGTACGTCCATGTACCTGTTCCCAGCTTCACAGATACAACATCTGTATTGCTTGAAAGTTCGTCACCTGCAGAATAGGTTGCTCCTGCATCTACTGCCCAAGTGACAACCTGTTGTGCCCACGCCGGATTGCTTACGACAAATGTCAGCAGCAATGTCAACAGACACAACAACCACTTCTGTGGCAAAAGGATAGCCGAAGGCTTGTCCTTCTGTAATTGTAGTTTTTGAATCATAAATAAGTAGTTTTTTATGTTAATATATTTATATCCTTAGTTTGTCATTCTATTAGTGTATTCGCTTCATTCCGTTTCATCCCATTTCTTACATAGTCTCTAACATAATACGGCTGTGCGAATTGACCGGTGCTTATCAGTTTGGAACGCAAAGTAAATAAAACTTTTTGTACACAACTGCTATTAGAGCAAAAAATATCATTATTGCATAAATATTTTAACAAATAGGCATATAATTCGTCTTGTTTTAAGGGTGTCAGATGGCAATATCTTGCACATTTTGGATAGCAGCACATATCGTCAAATCTATGTTGATGAGTATCTTTAGTTATACAAAGCGATTATAATAATCTGTTAGGACATACGTATCACTACCCCATCGACATACGTATGATGAGCCTTTGTCATACGTATGATGAGCTCTCGACATACGTATGATGAATTTTGCCCATGAGTTATGCCTTATCATTGTCGATTGTTACGTCAATCACTCTTTTTTTGTGATTATTGTCTTTATAATGCGATTGATATAAATTAATTTGCCTATCTTTGCAGAGGTAAGAAATCTAATTATAAACTATAAAAAAACATTTCATCGTTTATGAAAATCAAGCAAATTCTATTGGGAGGCTTGCTGCTGTCTGGCATGAGTGCCAGCGCACAGAAGGTTCCTGTATGGTGTGACCCTGCGGTCAACAGTATCAATCGTAAGGTTGACGTTGCCGATTATTTTGCATTTGAGTCCGAAGCTCTTGCTCGCAATGACTATTCGCCACTCAACAATGCTAAGGCAAAGAGTAGCAGATACCTGTCTATAGAGGGCAAGTGGAAGTTTAACTGGGTAGAGAATGCCAACGAACGTCCACAGAACTTCTATGCAGTGAATTATGACGACTCGAAGTGGGGTAGTATGCCAGTGCCTGGCATCTGGGAGTTGAATGGATATGGCGAACCAATCTATGTCAACACAAGTTATGCGTGGAGACATGACTGGGAGACAAATCCACCATTCGTAAAGGACAAGAACAATCATGTGGGCAGCTATCGCCGTTCGTTCACTATCCCTGCAGACTGGAAGGGTGACAAGGTGTATATCCATATCGGTTCGGCTACGAGCAACCTCACTCTCTATGTCAACGGCAAGTACGTGGGATATAGCGAGGACTCTAAGGTAGCTGCTGAGTTTGATATAACAAAGTACGTAGTGCCAGGCAAGGACAATCTCATCGCCATGCAGATCATGCGCTGGTGTGATGGTAGCTATCTCGAGGACCAGGACTTCTGGCGTCTCTGCGGTATAGCACGTGAGGCATATATCTATTCACGTCCACAGTCACATATCGACGATGTGTTTATCACTCCAGACCTTGACGCCAACTACAAGGATGGTTCTGTCAACGTAAAGGTAACGACAGAGAAGGCTGTCGGCAAGCGTGTAGACATCAAGCTCTATGACAAGGCAAATACATGTATAGCGACATTCTCAGAGACTCTCAAGTCAGACAAGGTTGAGGCTACTCTCACAGCAAAGGATCCAGAGAAGTGGACTGCTGAGACACCTAACCTCTATCACATGACTATCGCTCTGTATGAAGGCGACAAGCTCATAGAGGTTATCCCTCAAAACGTTGGTTTCCGCAAGGTCGAGATTAAGAATAAGCAGTTTCTTGTCAATGGTCAGCCAGTGCTCATCAAGGGTGTAGACCGTCATGAGCTCGACCCAGACGGTGGATATGTAGTGAGCCTGGAGCGTATGGTGCAGGATATTCAGGTCATGAAGCAGCTCAACGTCAATGCTGACCGTACTTGTCACTATCCAAACGATCCGCGATGGTATACTCTCTGCGATATGTATGGTATCTACATTACTGCTGAGGCTAATATCGAGAGTCACGGTATGGGATATGGCGAGAAGACGTTGGCTAAGAACGAGGCATTCCATGATGCACACCTCGAGCGTGAGCGTCACAATGTATATGTGCTCAAGAATCACCCTTCTATCGTAGTATGGAGTCTTGGCAACGAGGCTGGTTACGGTAAGAACTTCGAAGATGGTTATGACCTCATCAAGGCATACGACCCAAGCCGTCCTGTGCAGTACGAGCAGGCACACACTTCTGGCCGTGCTACAGACATCACTTGTCCTATGTATGCTGACTACAACTGGTGTGAGAACTATGTAAAGAACGAGAAGTACAACAAGCCACTTATCCAGTGTGAGTACTGCCATACTATGGGTAACTCAGGCGGTGGTATGAAGGAATACTGGGACCTCATACGCAAGTACCCTAACTATCAGGGTGGATATGTATGGGACTATATCGACCAGGGATTGAGAGGCAAGTCTAAGGTGACTGGCAAGCAGATCTACACATACGGTGGTGACTATGGACGTTTCCCTGCAAGTGACAACAACTTCAACATCAACGGTATGATCTCTCCAGACCGTGTGCCTAATCCTCATGCTTACGAGATCAAGTACTGCTACCAGAACTACTGGATTACTGTTAAGGATACCAAGAGCGGACAGTTTGAGATATACAACGAGAACTTCTTTGCTCCAATGGAAGGCGTATCGCTCACATATCAGATATTGGCTGACGGCACAAAGGTGGCAAGCGGTGAAGACAATGTGTCTAAGCGCATGGTACAGCCACAGGCTCGTTTCCCTTATTATATAGAAGATGTGGAGAAGGTACTTGCTAACAGCGAATACAAGGACAA
>JAZLKQ010000365.1:0-3525 GCA_045597745.1 Bacteroidaceae bacterium
AAGGAAAAGGATATCATGACTGTCTAGTTATTGGACATTTTGATGATGATATTGACCCTGACTGATATTTTCGGTCGGGGTTTTTGTTTTAACTGCAAAAAATTATTTAATTTTGCAGAAAAGATGGCGATATGTCGGCGATTTCATGTTGATATGGAGCTTTTATGAATGAATTATTAATAATTGTTTATGGACAACAGTATCGATTGGAGTAGTCTTGGCTTTCAGTATATGTCAGCTGACTACAATGTACGTTGCTATTACAAAGATGGCAAATGGGGCGAACTAGAGGTTAGCTCAGATGAGAATCTGCACATTCACATGGCATCGACATGCTTGCATTATGGCCAGGAGGCTTTTGAGGGCATGAAGGCGTTCCGTGGTAAGGATGGCAAGATTCGAGTCTTCCGTATGGATGAGAATGCGAAGCGTCTGCAGAAGACGTGTGACGGTATTCTCATGGCTAAGCTCCCTATAGAAAAGTACGAAGAGGCTGTCCGTAAAGTCGTCAAGTTGAATGAGCGTTTTGTGCCACCATACGAGTCGGGCTGCTCATTGTATATCAGACCACTTCTTATTGGTGTGTCTCCACGTGTAGGCGTTAATCCTTCGACAGAATATCTGTTTGTAGTTTTCGTTATGCCAGTAGGTCCTTACTTCAAGGATGGCTTCAAGGCTACACCTGTGGTTATCTTGCGTGGATATGACCGTGCAGCTCCACTGGGAACAGGTACGTTCAAGGTAGGTGGTAACTATGCTGCAAGCTTGAAGCCAGGTTCGATAGGTAAGGAGAAGGGTTATTCGGCTGTGCTTTATCTTGATGCCAAGGAGAAGAAGTATGTTGACGAATGTGGTCCGGCAAACTTCTTTGGTATAAAGAATAACACATACGTAACACCAAAGTCTTCATCGATTTTGCCTTCTATTACAAACATGAGTCTGCAGCAGCTTGCTAAGGACAATGGAATGATAGTAGAGCAGCGTCAGATACCTGAAGAAGAACTCTCGACATTTGAGGAGGCAGCAGAGTGTGGAACAGCAGCTGTTATCAGTCCTATCTGCCGTATTGACGACCTTGACGAAAACAAGACTTACGAGTATTGCAAGGATGGCAAGCCAGGACCTGTATGTACGAAGCTTTACAACCAGTTGCGTGCTATCCAGTATGGTGATGCGCCAGATACTCATGGTTGGGTGAAGTTTATTGAGTAAGAATATTTAGAACCGATATGAAGGCAGTCGCTGAAAAGAGACTGCCTTTTTTGGGTATATTATAAACAATAGCAGCATTATGTTTTCTGGAATTGTAGAAGAGATGGCGGTCGTGACACGAATAGTTGATGACCAAAGCAATAAGCATTTTACACTAACTTGTCCATTTACAAGTGAGTTGAAGATAGATCAGAGTGTAGCTCACAATGGTGTGTGCCTGACGGTGGTCAGTATAGAAGGCAACGAATATACCGTAACGGCGATGGCTGAGACACTTAAGAAGTCTAATCTTGGTTTGTTGAAGGTAGGCGACAAGGTGAACATTGAGCGTTCAATGATTATGAATGGTCGTCTTGATGGTCATATTGTTCAGGGTCATGTAGACCAGACGGCAGAGTGTATAGGCGTAGAAGAGGCCGGTGGCAGCTGGTATTACTCGTTCCATTATGTCCCTAATAAAGACATGGCGAAAGAGGGTTATGTCACAGTAGAAAAGGGGTCGGTATGTGTGAATGGAGTTAGTCTGACCGTTGTGAACAGCAAACTTGATGGTTTCCAGGTAGGAATAATACCATATACTCATGACCATACGAATTTCTGTCAGATTGAGAAAGGAAGCATGGTTAATCTTGAGTTTGACATTATTGGAAAGTATATAGCACGCATAAATAGCATCAAATGATGAAGACGATTAGGGTTACGTGTGTGCTGCTTATGGCGGTAGTGTTTGTTTCGTGCGGCTCGTCGAAGAATTGTACAAGTGCACCAACAAAGAAAGCAACTGTCAGTACATCCACAACGAGTAAAACTGCCATGAATGGTGTGAAAGTCGGCACAATCACGACAGGACAGGCCTCTTACTATTCGGACAAGCTACATGGGAATACAACGGCAAGTGGTGAGACGTATGACAAAAGAGCGATGACATGTGCGCACAAGACATATCCATTCGGGACTGTGCTTAAGGTGACCAACATGTCAAATGGTAATAGTGTGAAAGTCACGGTAAACGATAGAGGTCCATTCAAGGCCGGGAGAATAGTTGACGTGTCGGGAGCTGCTGCTGAAAAGTTGGGCATGAAGATGGCGGGCGTGGTGAGCGTAAAGGTGGAAATCATAAAGCTTCCGTAGAGTCGTGGGTCATAGGTTGGTGTCGTTATTTGCAAATAAAATGATTGGATAGTATAGAATCGTTGATATATAAAAAGTTATATTTGCGAAGGCATATTAATATCAGTGAAGATGAGTTTTGTTTTAAAGAAGGCATTAGTTGCTTCGTTATTGTCGGCCACAATCATCGCATGTAGCCAGCAAGGAGACAATACAACCGTAAATCAGGCAGATTTCGTGACGATAGAGGATGGTCATTTTGTGAAGAATGGCAAGCCGTATTATTACGTAGGAGCTAACTTTTGGTATGGTGCAATCCTTGGCTCTGAAGGTCAGGGAGGAGATCGTAGGCGTCTTGTAGCAGAGCTTGATTCACTTTGCAACATAGGAGTTGACAACTTGCGTATTCTTGTTGGTGCTGATGGTGAGAATGGTGTTCCGTCGAGAGTACAACCTACTTTACAGACTGCTCCAGGAGTGTATAATGATACTATACTTGCAGGCCTTGACTACCTATTGGCAGAGATGGGCAGGCGAAATATGAAGGCAATTTTGTATCTCAATAACGCTTGGGAATGGTCGGGTGGATACTCTGTATATCTCCAATGGTGTGGGAAAGGCAAAGCACCTATACCTAGTGTAGATGGTTGGCCTGCTTATATGGACTACGTAAAGCAATACATGAAATGTCAGGAAGCTCAAGACATGTTTGCTGATCATGTAAGATTTATCATTGGCAGAACAAACAGATATACCAACAAAGCATACGTTGACGACCCAGCGATCATGTCGTGGCAGGTTGGCAATGAACCTCGATGCTTCTCTGATGACAATAAAGAGGCCTTCGTGGATTGGATGCAGAGTGTGACAGCCTTGATTAAGAGTCTGGATAAGAACCATCTTGTGTCGTCAGGAAGCGAAGGCAAACATGGATGTGAGCAAGATATCAAGATTTACGAAGAAATACATTCTGACAGGAACATGGACTATATGAACATTCATATATGGCCATATAATTGGGGATGGGCAGATAAGGATAGTCTGGCTGAAAATCTGGAGAGAGCAAAGACGAATACCATGTCGTATATTGAGATGCATCAGTCAATAGCTCAAAAGTATAGTAAGCCTATTGTACTTGAGGAGTTCGGTTATCCAAGAGATGGCTTCCAGTTTTCGCGTTCGAGCAGCACATCATGCCGTGAT
>JAZLKQ010000366.1:0-2309 GCA_045597745.1 Bacteroidaceae bacterium
TGGCTCTGCTTCTCGCACTCAACGAGTGCACATAGTCCTTCGAAGTACACGCCACGTGTCCAGAGGTTGCTCGGACGCATCTTCTTAACGAATGTAGGTTTACCCGGATCTGGATTAGCGTCCAGGAAATGCTTGTTCGCCAACTCCATTGCTGACAATACAGACTCCTTTGAAGGCAACTTCTGAGCTTCTGCAGTCAGCAACGACATTGTAATAATCAATACAGACAGTAATAGCTTGTTCATATAGTTCGTTTTAGTTTTTAAGTATTTAAGATTAGAAGTATATAAGTTCATTCATTTGTTTTACCTGTGACCGTCAAGACTTCTTCTTGTCCTTGACCTCACCTACGAGATATTCGTCCAGGAGCAGTTCCAGTTCCTCCGTAGAGAGATTGCGCTTTACCGTGCCCTTTCTTGCTATGGATATATCGCCCGTCTCCTCCGACACGATGATAGCGACGGCATCGCTCTGCTCGGTCATTCCGATTGCGGCACGATGTCGTAGTCCAAGTTCCTTAGGGATGTTCTCGTTGTGAGACACCGGCAATATACATGCGGCTGCAACTATACGTCCATGGCTGATGATCATAGCACCATCATGCAACGGACTGTTCTTGAAAAATATATTCTTGATAAGCTGCTGATTGATTTCAGCATTGATATATTCGCCCGACTTGACGATGTCGGTGAGAGAGAAGTTGCGCTCCACCACGATAAGCGCTCCGACCAGATTCTTGCTCATGTGTGCACAAGCACGCACTATCTGCATGACAGCAGTATGCTTCGCCTCGACATCAGCCTTGCTACGTGGTCTAAACATATTGACAAACGCTGACATACGTCTATGCGAACCCAGCGTGAGCAGGAATCGACGTATGTCTTCCTGAAAGAGCACTATCAGGGCAAGCACTCCCACGCTGACAAGTTTGTCGAATATCGAGCCCAGCAGCTTCATCTCAAGCACTTGTGACACGACGATCCAAGTAAGGATAAATATCAATATACCGTAGAACACGTTGAGCGAGCCCGAGCTCTTCATCAACTTGTAGATGTAGTAGAGCAACAGCGCAACGCACAGTATGTCTATAGCGTCCTTTATTCCGAAATCAAACATATCAATAATTATGCATTATGAATTATGCATTATGCATTAAGCCTTATGCATTACGCATTTTATCTACTATCTTCACCACCTCTACACACTCCTTGACGTCATGCACACGCAGTATGCTCGCGCCCTTCATGAGAGCTATAGTATTGAGTACTGACGTGCCGTTGAGCGCATCGTAAGGAGTGCCGCCGAGCAACTTGTATATCATGCTCTTGCGGGATATACCTACAAGCAGAGGCAACTCGAGCAGGTGGAGCTCTTCCATACGATCCATAAGTTCGTAGTTGTGCTCCAGCGTCTTGGCAAAGCCGAAACCAGGGTCGAGCACTATGTCCTTCTGCCCAAGGTCACGCAACTGCTGTACCTTCGTCGCAAAGTACGTCATCACTTCCTTCATGAGGTTGTCGTAGTGAGGATCAAGCTGCATACTCTGTGGAGTACCCTTCATGTGCATCAGTATGTATGGCACGCCAAGCTTAGCCACCGTGTCAAACATGCGGCTGTCGAGTTCACCGCCAGATATGTCGTTGATGATGTCAACGCCCAATTCTTCCACACTCATCTTAGCCACATCAGCCCTGAATGTATCTACCGATACAGGCATATCCGGAGCTATCTCCCTCACAATGCGCATACCACGTCGCAGCCTCTCCATCTCCTCCTCTACCGACACATCGTCCGCACCTGGACGTGACGAATATGCGCCGATATCTATCATCTGCCCGCCTTCGTCGACTATCTGCTGTACGCAAGTGCGTATCTCGTCTTCTGTCTGCTTGCGACTACCGCCATAGAATGAGTCTGGGGTGACATTGAGTATGCCCATGACCTGAGGATTGGCAAGCGACACAAGCCGTCCACGGCAATTTATTGTATAGTTGTGCATATATGCAAAATGTATTATTGTGCAAAGTAACGAAAAAAAACTAACAAATCAATAACTCAACAACTTAAAAACTCACAAACTCACAACGTACGTATGGAATGAGTGTGGCTGAGTCTTCATGATTATCGTTAGTTGTTTGCTTTGGCAAATATAACTCAAAAAAACAAGTATCATGCTATTTGCGCCGTACAATGTTGCTTTATTACAACTAAAATGACTACTTTTGCACAGACTAACGTAATATCATCATGGACATACCATCACTTTATCAGACATTCCTCGCCCACCCTGTCATCACAACAGACAGCCG
>JAZLKQ010000367.1:0-4593 GCA_045597745.1 Bacteroidaceae bacterium
GACTTCAAGGCAATGGAAGTGTACTTGAAGCGTGTTTGGTTCTCCAACGGCATACATCATCACTATGGCTGCGAGAAGTTCGTTCCTGGATTTAGCGAGGAGTGGTTTCGTATGCAGCTAAAGATTGCAAAGCTGATGTGGAACAAGTCGGAGGTAGACGAGGTGTGCAACGCTATATTCAATCCCGACATTCTGCAGAAGCGTGTCAATCTTGCTGATGGCGTAGACCTGATCAAGACTTCCGCCAGCAACTATTATCAGGGTGTCACACAGGAAGAGGCGGAATCTTTTTATAATGCCATGAAGGACTCTGCCGACGTGCAACCTGTGATGTATGGCATGAACAGCAGACTTGTCAAGGACAAGGACGGCAAGATAGTCGAGAAGCGATGGACTGCCAATGGCATGTACGGCGAGGCTATCAAGAAGATAGTGCATTATCTCGAACTTGCAAGACCTTATGCAGAGGATGAACTGCAACAGCAGGTTATTGACAAGCTGATAGCTTATTACAATACTGGAGACCTCAAGACGTTTGACGAATATAGCATACTTTGGGTGCAGAATACGGCACCTCTCGTTGACTTCGTCAATGGATTTATCGAGTGTTATGGCGACCCTCTCGGTCTGAAATGCTCTTGGGAGTCAATCGTCAACTTCAAGAACCTCGAAGCTACAAAGCGCACAGAGTCTCTAAGCAACAATGCACAGTGGTTTGAAGACCATTCGCCTGTAGATGCGGCATTTAAGAAAGACAAGGTCAAGGGAATTACGGCAAAGGTCATCAATGCGGCAATACTTGCAGGAGACCTCTATCCGTCTACAGCTATAGGCATCAATCTCCCTAACTCTGACTGGGTGAGAGCGGCACACGGATCAAAGTCTGTCACTATAGGCAACCTTACTGACGCTTACAACAAGGCAGCCAAAGGCAATGGATTTGCTGACGAGTTTGTATACTCTAAGGCGGAGATTGACCTTATCGAGAAGTACGGCGACGTGTGCGACGATCTCCATACAGACCTGCACGAGTGTCTTGGTCATGGATCGGGCAAGTTGCTGGATGGTGTTGACGGAGATAGTCTCAAGGCATACGGCAGCACGATAGAGGAGGCGCGTGCTGACCTCTTTGCTCTGTATTATCTGCCTGACGCCAAACTTGTAGAGCTTGGTCTTACTCCTGATGCGGAAGCGTACAAAGCATCATACTATAGCCAGATGATGAATGGTATGCTGACGCAGCTCGTACGTATCAACCTCGGCAATGATATAGAGGAAGCACACATGCGCAACCGTGCGCTCATAGCTCGTTGGGCTTTTGAGCATGGCAAGAAGGATAATGTATGTGAGCTCGTGAAGCGTGACGGCAAGACTTACTTGAAGATCAACGATTATGAGAAACTGCGTGGATTGTTTGGCGAACTTCTTGCAGAGATACAGCGCATAAAGAGTACTGGAGACTTTGCTGCTGCTCAGCGTCTCGTAGAGACTTACGCTGTCAAGATAGACCCAGAGCTCCATCGTGAGATTCTCGACAGATACAAGAAGCTTGACCTTGCTCCATACAAGGGATTTATCAACCCTGTATATACAGCAGTCAAGGATAAGGACGGCAATATCACTGATGTCAAGGTGTCGTATACTGAGGGTTATGCTGAGCAGATGCTGAGATATAGTAAGGACTATAGCAACCTCCCACTTGTCAATGAATAGTACACACGACGACAGCACATCGCACTTGTCTCCTGCTATACATGAGGGTGGGGGAGTCGATGCGACAGTGGTGGATATAAAGAAAGAACTGCGCGCCAACATGAATGGGGTGGCTTCTGCGGCTATGCGTCAGACAGCCGACTACCGCGTGAACTTTGGTGTGGAACTTCCACGTATTCACTCTATAGCTTCGGAGTTCGCTGCCGACCATGCTCTTGCTCAGCGACTGTGGAACGAGAGTGTGAGGGAGTGCAAGATACTTGCTACGATACTCATGCCGACCGATTCGTTCTATCCCGAGGTGGCGGATATATGGGTGGAGAGCATACGCACGGTGGAGATTGCCCAGATGTTCTGTATCAATCTGATGAGAAGACTTCCGTATTCGTGCGACAAGGCTTATGAGTGGATGGCGTCAAGTGATGACATCAAGCAGATATGCTCGTATCTGGTCATTTGCCAGTTGCTTCGAAGCAATCAGTTCAATGATAGAGCTATCGACGAGTTTCTCGATCAGGCACTTGTGGCGCTACAGTCTGCCAATGCCCAAGTGAGGAGTGCCGCATGGAAGGCTATTGAACAATATGCGTCCACAGGTCGGGAGTCTGCCAACGTGGTTTGTACAGCTATGCGTGATTTCGATTTTGACCGTGAAGCGACGTTAAATTGCCATATTGACATGATTATGGAGCTTTATATGTAAAAAGCTTCACATTTCTTTGTCGCAAAGAAGAAAAGTGATAAATTTGTACCCAATTGTGCGACTAAGTATATGGACCAGACCAATATGATACGGCAAGTTAGAGATGCCTTGACGAGTTTCATGGAGCAGAAAGGACTGCGCAAGACTCCTGAGAGGTACGCCGTATTGGAGATGGTATACCAGATGGATGGGCATGTGACCCCAGAAGTGCTGTGGCAGAAGATGCAGGACGACTTCAGGGTAAGCAAGGCAACCGTGTACTCCAGTCTCGAACTCTTGACGGAGGCACATCTCGTCATACGGCATCACTTCGGGCGCTCCATAGAATACGAGAAGTGCTTTGGACTCAAGCCACACCACCATAGGATATGTACGGTGTGTGGTGAGGTTAAGGAGTTTCACGATGTTGCGATTGACAATGCCATAGAGAGAACTCGAAAACCGAGGTTCAGGATGGTGACAAGCACGGCATACGTGTTTGGAGTCTGTTCTAAGTGTCAGGCGAGAATCAACCGCGCAAAGAAGAAGCTTGATACAGCAAAGTCTATTGCGGAGACAAGCGGCAAAAAGAAGGGTAATATTCAGAAAAAACAATAATATTTATATTATAATAGGTGTAAAATGAAAGTAGATGTTCTATTAGGCCTCCAGTGGGGAGATGAAGGAAAAGGTAAGGTCGTGGACGTGTTGACTCCACGCTATGATGTTGTCGCTCGTTTCCAGGGTGGACCAAATGCTGGTCACACACTTGAGTTTGAGGGACAGAAGTATGTACTTCGTTCTATCCCTTCAGGTATATTCCAGGGAGACAAGGTTAACATTATCGGTAACGGTGTGGTTCTTGCACCAGACCTCTTCATGGACGAGGCTAAGGACCTCGAGAAGAGTGGACACGAACTTAAAAGCCGTCTCCACATTTCAAAGAAGACTCATCTCATTATGCCAACTCATCGTCTCCTTGACGCTGCATACGAGGCTGCCAAAGGAAAGGACAAGGTCGGCACTACAGGCAAGGGTATCGGACCTACTTATACAGACAAGATTAGCCGTAACGGACTCCGCGTAGGTGATATTCTCTGCGACTTTGACAAGAAGTACGCTGCTCACAAGGCACGTCACGAAGAAATTTTGAAGTCTCTCAACTATACTGACTACGATATTACAGAGGTGGAGAAGAAATGGCTCGAAGGCATCGAATACCTTAAGCAGTTCCCACTCGTCGACAGCGAGCATGAGATCAACGGACTCCTCAAGCAGGGCAAGTCTGTGCTTTGTGAGGGCGCTCAGGGTACTATGCTCGACGTTGATTTCGGCTCATATCCATTCGTTACATCAAGCAACACTATCTGTGCAGGTGCATGTGTAGGACTTGGTATCGGTCCTAACAAGATAGGCGATGTGTACGGTATCATCAAGGCTTATTGCACTCGTGTAGGTGCTGGACCATTCCCTACAGAACTCTTTGACGAGACTGGTGCGAAGATTCGTGCTATTGGACATGAGTACGGAGCGGTGACTGGACGCGAACGTCGTTGCGGTTGGATTGACCTTGTAGCTCTTAAGTATGCAATCATGGTCAGCGGTGTTACAAAGCTTATCATGATGAAGAGTGACGTTCTCGATGATTTCGAGACAATCAAGGCATGCAATGCTTACAAGCTTGCTGATGGCTCGGTGATTGACTACTTCCCATACGACATCAGCGAAGGTATAGAACCTGTCTACGTAGAGATGCCAGGATGGAAGCAGGATCTCACAAAGATTAAGTCTGAGGCAGAGTTCCCACAGGCTTTCAAGGATTATATAGCATTCCTTGAGAAGGAACTTGAAACTCCAATCACTATCGTTTCTGTAGGTCCAGATCGTGACCAGACTATCGAACGATAAATATTGCCACACATATTTTATTATTAATAGAACAACCTCATATCGTCCGCACGTATTCGTATACGTAGCGGACGATTTCCGTCATTCCCCGTATCTTCCTTTTTACGGATACGGTCGACGAGCGTTCATCGACCGTATGACGAAGCTTTATCGACCGTATGACGAAGCTCCGTCGACCGTATGACACTTCCTTGCAGCCCTCACGTCCCCCTCTCAACCTTCCTCACGCCCCATCCATTCTTCCCCCCTTTCCCTCCGCATCCCCGCCGGGTCCCATTCCGCCATTTTCC
>JAZLKQ010000368.1:0-6362 GCA_045597745.1 Bacteroidaceae bacterium
GGCTTCAAGGGTGCTCTGCCTGAGAACGTAGGTAACCTCACAGAGCTTGAAAAGCTGTGGTGGGAGACATCTGAGGATCCACAAGGTCGTGTTCCTGCGTCAGTAAGCAAGCTCGCTAAGCTCAAGCACATCCAGATCGACTACAGCAACGGTATCGCTGGCGGTATCAAGGCTGCCAATGCTCCATTCCCTGTTGAGATTTGGGATATTCCAACACTACAGTATGTATTCCTCCGCTGTGTAGCTAACCAGCCAAGCACTCTGCCTGCCGACAAGATCAAGGCTATTAGCGAACTCAAGAACGTTACTATCATCGATTGTGGTATAGAGGGTACAATCCCAGCAGAGATGTTCACAAGCCCTGACCTGTATAGCTTCAGCATCTATCGTTGCAACCTCACAGGTGAGATTCCAGCAGCCATCGGCAACTGCCCTAAGCTCTCTACTATCAACCTGAGCCACAACAATCTCTCTGGTTCAGTACCAGCTTCAATCGGCAACTGCTCTGATCTGTTCACTCTCTCACTCGAGGACAACGCTGAGTTGGGCGGTTCACTTCCTGCTTCACTTGCTAACTGCAGCAGACTGTCAATCCTCAGCATTCAGGATACTAAGATTTCATCTGATGTTCCTGCTCTCAAGTCTCACGCTAACTACTCAAAGTGGCGTCTCAACTAATCATTGATCACTATTAATCTTACAAGCGTGGCGCACCCCAATTAGTGCGTCCGCTAAAGATACACAGCATAAGTGCCTTAATCCTCAATGACGGGATTAAGGCACTTGTTGTATAATTCATGTTACTTGCTCCATGATAAAACGTCCTAAGACGGATGCTTAATTTCTGAATAATTTCTGATTAATTTCTTTCAGCCCTACAAGCGGTAAGCGAGTATATCAAGTACTATATTAATCCCTAATTTATAGAGATAGTATTTCTTTTCGTTTGTCATTTGTATTTTCTTCTGTATTCTTAAAATGGCCTACGTCAACAATATTTCTGATGTTTATGCGTAAACCATCCTCACACTTTTTGCCATGACACACAATAGGTGTTGCAGAGCGTTGGAAGATGTGAATGATGTTGATTGTATTTGCTGTGGCATATATACATGAAGCGTGCGTCTATCAATTATGATACACGCACGCTACATTATCTAATGCAAGATTTTACAAGTTGTCGTTCTTAACGTACCATCTCCTTCTTGACGGTGCCGTCGCTCATGCGGATGATGTTGAGGCCCTGGCATGGTTCGTCGATGAGTATACCAGAGGCATTGTATCGGGATACCTCGTATGCCTGTCCACCAACAGACTGCGAGTTGCCGTCGTAGTATATGTCTTCTATATCAGTAGCTACATAGTCATGCAACGCCTTTTGTACAGCATAGAATGCTGGCTTAGGATCTGTGTTGTTGTCGAAGAGGAGAGCGCTGCGGTCTGATATCCATGAGTACTGGTCGTTGATACCCCATACTACCATGTGAGGACAGTTGTCGTTGTTGAGGAATACTTCAGTTATCTCCTTGTATGACTGTGCCTGCTTCTGTAGGTCTGCTGCGCTATTGCTATAGATGGCGAGGTCTACTTCGGTGAGTATACAGTCGAGTCCGAGGCGTCCGTACTTCTTGACAGTGGTGTTGAGACCAGACTTGTTGAAGTCGCCTGCGCCGAGGTGACACTGCAGACCTACACCAGAGATAGGAATGCCTGAGTTCTTGAGACGGCGTGCGAGGTTGAAGAGAGCTGTTGCCTTTGCGCCTCCGTTGTACTCGCAACCATAGTCGTTGAGGTAGAGCTTGATGTCTGGATTGGCTCTGTGAGCGTATACGAACGCTGAGTCGATGAAGTCTTCGCCGATGACCTTGACCCAGACTGACTCGCGACGGAGCTGATAGCCAGATGGATTGGTACGTACTATGCTCTGGTCATCGTCGAGAGTCTCGTTCACTACGTCCCATTCGCATACCCAGTCGTTAAATCGCTTTACGATAGTGGTGATGTGATTCTCCAGTATCTTGAGCAGTTGCTCACGAGTCCATCCCTTGTCATTGTTCTTTCCGTCCTTAGATATCCATTGAGGTACCTGAGAGTGCCATACGAGTGTATGACCGCGTGTAGCCATCTTGTAGCTTCGTGCAAATCTTATGAGTGAGATGGCAGCATCGTATGTAAATTTGTTCTCTTCTGGATGTAGGGCATCCATCTTCATCTCGTTCTCAGCTACAGTGAGGTTGAAGTTGTACTTGATGGCGTTGCTAATCTTTGAGTTTGGATTGGCAGGTACGTTGTAAGCCCATGATGATGGTACAGCGACACCGATACGCTTGCCTGTGCCTGACATCTCAAGATACTTGCGTAGGTCGAGTTCTGGGTCGATATTGCTACCAGCGTTGTCGCCCATATCTCCGTTACCACCATCATCATCTTTCTTGTCGTCATCATCATCTTTCTTATCATCGTTGTTGCCGCCGTCGGCTGGGTCTTCGAGTGATGTACATGTGAGGGTAAGGGTGTATGAGCCGTCGTCCTCGTTCTTCTCGCTGACGCTCCAGGTGAGCTTGTTTGGTACGACAACCTGCAAGAACCAGAAGCCTGCGTTCTCACGTCCTTTGGCTGCACGCACGAGAGTAAAGCTGTCACCGACTTTGACATTGTGTTCGTTGCTGAGTGTTACAACGACCTTAGACGATGCATTGCTCTCTGAGAAGTCCTGTGTGATGCTGCTGCGTATGATCTGACCGCTGAGGTCAAGGTTGCTGTAGTTGCTTGCATCAGTGATGTTGCAGCTGATGACAGATGATGGGTGTACCACGAGATTGCACTGTGAGGAAGTCGCATAGTTGGCGAGAGTGAGTGTGCCCTTGCCATCGACGCCAGGAGCTATGGTGCCATAGAGGTCTACGTTACCACCGACATTACCTGTACCTCCGAGTATACCTCCATTGAAGACATACGCTACAGGCAGTGTGGCATTGGCATTGCTACCAGTACCACCAGTGAGTTTGCTTGACTTAGCCTTGGCAGCGTCGTTGTTGATGAGCACTGTACCCTGGTTGATACGTATAGCACCTGATATCTGGTTGTCATTGGCAGTGAGGGCGTATGTACCTTTGCCTTCCTTTACGATACCTACAGTCTGAGTGCCGTCAGGAGCACCATTCTTCTCAATAGAGGCGATGCGTCCGGCGAGTGTACAGTTGGTATTGAGCGAACCGAGCAGATAGAATGTAGATGATGTTGCGCTCTGGCTCTTGTAATAACCGTACATGCGGCTTCCTGCTTCGGTGTTGAGCTCGCCGATACGTATGCCGGCAGCGCTCTTCTCAGCGCAGAGTGCGGCACCTTCGTGCAGAGTCACGCTGTTGGAAGTGAAGACATTGTTGATCTTGCTTTCGCTGTTGGTGTCTTCTGGCGAATAAGACTTGCCGTTGGTATTCATCACGACACCATAAAATCCCGCACTGCCTTCGACATCCTTGTATGGGTAGATGTTGACCTTGCCGCTGAATGTTGTCCAGTCAGGGTATGACTTGTCGGAATGATTGCCGATATACGAACGTTCACCACCGCAATACAAGTCGAGATTGCCGCTACCTGTGAGGTAAGGGTAGAAGTCAGTATAGCGTGATGTGCGGACGGTGAGGGTAGAGCCCGCCGGTACTGATGTCGTGGTGTTGTACACCTTGTAGTTGCTTGACGTGTTCTTCTCGCAGAGGTCAAGCAGTTTGTCACTTGCCGACTGTGCCATCATGTTGGCGCTACAGCCTGCAATAGTAAGTAAGAGGAGTAATGATTTCTTCATACTGTATTGTTTGTTGTTAGATGGTTTTTATATGCTCCAATACTGCTTTGCAAAATTACACAAAATCCATGTATAAACAAGCAAAAGTCAGACAATTAACATATAATATGCAGAATATTGCTATACAACAAAGGCAGCCACCCAGTGAGGTAGCTGCCTTAATATAAAGTGTAAAAGAGTATTGCTGTCTATTTACCAGAGGTCGTCCCACTGACCACCAGAGGCACCACGTTGCTTGGCAAAGATCACTTCATCTCCTAGCTCGTTGTTATCGATACGTGGTGTTTTGGTTCCAGTACCGCCGTAAGGATCGGTGATGCCTTCAGGGTTATTGCCGTATGGATTGGTAGCTGAAGCCACGTGCATATATGTGCTGAGGTCTGTAGTTTTGATTCCCATGATTGGGTTGATATATATCTTCTTCATTGTCTGAATGCTTTTTAGATGTTACTTAACAAGATACTTCTTTCCGTTTACGATATACATACCCTTAGGGAGACCGCTGAGGTTATCAGTGTTAGCGCGTATGAGCTGACCATTGATGCTGTATACATTAGTCTTAGTTGCGACGATGCCCTGCTCAAGGAGTGCGTCTTCAACAGATGTGACTACGTCTTCCTCATTGTATACGCCACCGATGTTCATGGCCGCGATACGTGGCTTGGCTGAGTTTGGTTCGCCTATATACTTGATGTATGCACGGAATGGCTTAGCTGTCTGATCCTTTGCGAGACGAGTGAGGTTACCGTTGGTTGCGATTACGTATGAGCCTTCTGGGAGTACTTCAGGTGTGAAGTTACCTGTGTAGTCGAAGCACTTGAGACCACCATAGTCTTCACCGTTCCATGTGACGAGGTTAGGACCAACACTGTTGATAGTAGGAATTGCAGGAACCTGATCTGCGATAACTACGTTGGCTGTGACTGACCAAACCTGCTTTGATGGACAGATGAGGTAAGGATAACCTGCGATGATATCCTGGTTGATGTGGTATACGAAGTTGATAGTACACATGCCAGTCACAGGGTCTACCTCCTGAATGTCACGCATGAGGACTACCTTCACGCTATCACCAAACTGCTCCTGAAGCTGGAGGTTGTTCATGCTGTATGGGAGACAGATAGTGCTCCATACGCCAGGGGCGAATGAGCGAGCATATCTTACTCGTACCGCCTGGTTGTCGAGAGATACTTTACCGCCTACAGTTGGGTCAGAGTTCTTCTGGTAAGGCTTTGTCTGATTTGCGACAGACTCTCCGTCTATGAATCCTGCTGTAGCGTTAGTGTATCTTTCAGCAGTCTCTGTCCATGTAAGAGATGCTGGTCCAGTATATCCATAATCTGCATTGATTTCTGCAGTCTTGATACCAACGTCCTTACGTGCAAGCTCGTAAGCTTCCTTGTTGTTACCTGCTTCAGAAAGGCTATTGAACATACGGTATACGTATGGTTCGAAGTAGAATCCTGCCATACCCATCTTAGCAGTGTTAGAGAAGAGGTAGTATGTCTTGCCTGGATATACATCGAAGCTATACTTGACATTGTCCTTCTGGTTGATAGTGAAGTGACCGTTGTTGTTGTATACAGTCTGCTCAGTACCTGTCTTTGTGAAGACATTAGTCTTGACGAGGTGTCCGAACTCATCTGCTATGAAGTACTCTGCATGAGCTTCCTGGAGGATGTCGATGTTGAGCACACCTGGGTATGTAGGCTCAAACTTAGCGTATGAACCACGTGCAGGAAGTGTCCATGGGTTGTAGTTCTGCATGTAAGTCTTGTCGCCACCATCTTCTGGACGAAGGAGGAATCCACCCATGCTCTTGTCATGATAGCTCTTGCCAGCAGCAAGTCCATCATTAGTCTTGAATGGGTTGACGCTCTCGCTGAATGCAGGGTTCTCTTCGTCAGAGTATACTGGGAATCCGTCTGTTGGGATAGGAACGAGTGTGATGTTGTTCTTGTCCTCACCGTCATATACTGTGAGGCTGCTCCATCCGTCCTGTCTTGTCACGTTGTTGCCGTCCTTGAACTTGTTGTCGTTGAACTTCCATCCACCGTAAGTCATTGCGATAGCTTTGTCGTATGAAGCGTAAGTACCGCCGAGGTTAGCGACCTTACTACCACGTGGAGTACCGATGATACGCATACCAGCCTGTGGCTTGTCGTAACCGAAGTCGTTCATGTACTCAGTATAGAATGAGTATGTGAGGTTACGGTTGACACCGATACGGTCGATAGTGATAGGGCGGCTGAATGTGATGACACAAGGAGTACCCTGATTACCTGTGAAGTTACACTTCTGGAAGTTCTTACCGTCGATCTTCTCCTGACCACCGTTGTTGAAGAGATAGAGGTTAGTATCATCATAACATCTGTTGGTGATGGCATCAAAGATCCATGGTGAAGAGCTTACGTATACGATGTCTCGGTTGATATGGTGCAGACAGTCCTTGTTGTCAGCATACTGACTCTGCTCTTCTTCTGTGTCGAGGCTGTATGGTGAAATGTCTGAGCCCTTGTCATTACGGAATGAGTTATATACGTAAGGTACAGTCATC
>JAZLKQ010000369.1:0-4508 GCA_045597745.1 Bacteroidaceae bacterium
TGTATCAGCACCTGTACCTTCTATCCTAATGTTGAATGCTTCACCACAAAGAGTGTTGTTAGTCCAACCAATGCGGTAGTTACGATTTACACCATCTACACCAACAAGTGAAAGTGTTGGAGCGTTGAGGACAATCTCACCTACAGATACCTTGAGCTCAACAATAGAAGAGAATGCTCCTGTCTCCTCAGAGAGTGTACAAGCGTAGATAGTCACATATCCGTCGCCATCAACGTCTGCATTAGAGTCTACTGTAAGACCTTCGTCTGAGTTGTATGGATGCTCACCATACTGACCGAGCTCCTCGATAGTCTCAGTGTCAAGTACCTTCTTGTACACAGGAGTCTCAGTATCAACGATCTTGTTGCCGTCCTCATCAAGGATGAAGTTGCCATCCTCGTCTACCTTGTAAGTATATTCATAGTGGTCAATCTCGTCAGAGTCCTTGAGGAAGATAGGATAGAGGATTCCAGCATCAACGTCTTCCTCTGTGATATAGTAAGAAGTACAAGCACTGCCGAATGTAGACTCACCTGGCTTGAAGTCGATACCACGAGAGTTACCATTGACACTTGCCATAGACATTACTGGAGCAGAAACAGCCTCCTGAGCTGATGCGTCAAGCCATATCTGAAGACCCTGGATACAGCAGTCACGCTGAAGCTCTATTACGAAATAACCGTCAGTAGTTGCTCTCCAGTATGTAAAACCGTCAGCAAGATTTTCGCCTTCTTTAGCACCAGCATTCTGAGCAGTATGAATCTCTTCACTTATATCTTCCCATTCACATGCTGTTGCACCAGAGATTGCACTACCTGGCTGTACTACAGACTCACGACTAGTAGTCACGCCCCACTGGCATACGATGATCTGACCTGCCTTGACATCGCTGAGAGCAATGAAGCGTGAACCTGAACCGTAGTTGTGAAGACCATCCTTACCTACAGCTGCACGAAGATTGATAGCACTACCACCAATCTGGATGGTAAAGTTGTTCATCTGAACTGGAGCAGTAACCTGAAACGCATCAAATCCATTGAGCTTGAATGCTGCCTTGTCAGCAGACAAAGTGAAACATCCATCTCCTGATACAACATCACCAGCTTCGTTGGTAAATGCTTCACCATTCATCTGACCACCAAAGAAATTGTAGTTCTTGTACAGACGCATGTTGTATTCTTCATTCTGCAATACAGCATTCTCGCTTGGAAGGTCAAAAGACCATGCACTTGCAGTCAAAGAAACAAACATCATTACCGCAAATGCAATAAATGAGTAAAGTTTTCTCATAAACAATAAAAGAGTTAGTTAATAATTATGTTAATAAATTCAATACTTATATTACCGATATTTGTTGTAGTAAAAGGTAGTATGGACAACCATACACTTCGAGTACTTTGTAATATTGCGCAAATCTACAAAAATAATCTCAACAGGGCAAACAAAACTACTGCCAAATCAATTATTTAACAATTCAAGCACCTTGTCAGCATCTATTATACAATCATTAGGCATCCGTTACAAAAAGGAATGATTGTGTCAAGTAGAGAAAAATCACGACAAACATTTGCACATTCAAAAAAGATTATTTATATTTGCACATCAAACATATTATCTCGATTGCTTATGATAAAAAGACTACTCATAATTATCGTATCTGCATTAATGCTAATTGCTGTTCCACAGACAGTTATGGCTCAAAGCACTCAACAGAAGAGTAGCATTGAGAACGAACAGTTCCCTATATCTATTTCTGTATCTGTATCTACTGTCCATATCAAGAATGCAGACAAGATGATACTTGAAGTATACAATATAGCTGGAGTTAAGGTTGCGACATATCGTGTCGACTCTCCTGACAAGACTATAGACTTCAACGATATGCCAAAGGGATGCTACATCCTCAAGATTGGCAAGTTTGTACGTAAGGTTAATATTAAGTAAGGAATCATACTCTAACATCCCTTACACCTTATATATTATATATACGACCTTGTTTATGCACTTTCTACATAAGCAAGGTCGTATCATTTGACAGAGTGGATTAAACCATAATACTACTTCTTTGTCAAACATATTAAGCAGAGAGAACACTGACACTACATCACTATAATGGACAAATACAACGAAGCAGACATACTGAGCCAGCTCAAAGACCCAAACAAGAAGCATAGGGCATTTGAGAAGATTGTCAGTCACTACAACCAGACGCTCTACTGGCAGATCAGACGTATCGTCACCAATCATGACGATGCTGACGATGTATTACAGAATACATACGTCAAGGCATGGAACAGTATCGACTCCTTCCGTGGTGATTCAAAGCTCTCCACATGGCTATACAAGATAGCATACAATGAGAGCATCACATTTCTCTCACACAAGAGAGACATAATATCAATTGATGATACGGACGAAAACAATATTGCCAACCAGATAGAAAGCGACGAGTATTTCGACGGAGACGAGACTCAGGTTATGCTGCAGAACGCTATCTCTACCCTCCCTGACAAGCAGAAGGCGGTATTTACCATGAAGTACTTCCAGGAGATGAAGTACGAGGAGATGTCAGAGATATTTGGAACAAGCGTAGGAGCACTCAAAGCTTCATATCATATCGCTGTCAAGAAAATAGAGGACTTCTTCAACAAGAACGACTAACATTCAGACAGGGAAAGAATAATTTCTGCATAAAATACATTATTTACAACATACCAATTAAACCAAAAGGACTATCTGATAGTCAAAAGAATAAAGAACTTATAAAAACACATCGTTATGGCTGAAAACAAATTCAAACTGGAGCCTTATGACGGACGTAATCCGATGACCGTACCAGAAGGCTACTTCGACACTCTTACACAGAGGGTCATGGCTAATCTGTCTGCAGAGGAAAAGCCTAAAGTTATTAGCCTTAAGCCTCGCAACAATAGGATTATAGCATGGTGCACTACAGCAGCGGCATGTCTTATAGGAGCGATCGTATACTTTGCAATACCACATACTGACAGCGAACTGCCACCTGTCAAGGTAGCTGAAGTTGAGACTACAGTGACTCCTGAGGACAAGTACCAGGAAGATGTTATGAACTATGCGATGGTAGACTACGATGACGTATATTACTATCTGTCAGGAACTGAAATCTAACAATACATAACAATAAGGTATATTGTATTGCATTGTATTGCACTACACTCATCGCCTTACACACCAAGTCACACATATTTCAACAATTTCAAGAGACAATACGCCATGAAGAAATTAGCGTTAATAATCACACTTATCATAGCCACATCGTCTGTTGCCTTAGCGCAACAAAACGGATGGCAGAGAGGCAACGGAGGCGGCCCACGTCATTTCTCTCCTGAGGAGTTCAAGAAGCACATGGAGTTATTTATATCCAAAGAGGCGTGTCTCACTCCTACAGAAGCCCAGAAGTTCTTTCCAATGCTGCACGAGATGCTCATGAAAAACCGTGCAATAAGCGAGAAACAGCGTGAACTGATGACCAGCGCCACAGAGTCAGCATCTGAGGATGAATACGAGAAGATTATCACAAAGGTCACTGCATGTGAGATAGAAGCCAAGAAGAACGAGCAGTTGTACTACAAGAAGTTCCACACTGTACTCTCGTGGAAGAAAATATACAAGGTGAGAAGGGCGTTGTTTAGATTCAACAGAGAGGCTCTCCGCAATTTCTCGCCAAAGAAGTAATTGACTTACATACTACAAATATCACATACAGCTCGATGTTTAGACTACTGTCTACATCGGGCTGTAGTTTATATTATGCATTAGAGATAATACTATTTTGTTAACATTGATTATTATTCTCGACATGATTATGTAATTATATAAAAAAGGTGTAACTTTGCCCTTACTAATCAATACTATCATTTGCAGCCATGACAGAACATGCAAAGACATTTACAGAAGAAGACATAAAGGAAGATCTCAGATACCTCCAGCTGTTGGCACAGAGTTATCCTACCATTGCAGAGGCAAGCACAGAGATCATCAACCTTGAGGCAATACTCAACCTGCCAAAGCCAACAGAACACTTTATCAGCGATCCACATGGAGAAAGCGATGCATTCAATCATGTACTGCGCAACGCTTCCGGGTATGTAAAGCGTAAGGTGGAGGAAATATTTGGCAATACTCTGCGCAAGGCGGAGAAGAAAGAACTTTGCACACTCATCTACTACCCAGAGCAGAAGCTTCAGCTCATAAAGGCGTCTGAGAGCAACATCAACGACTTCTACATCATAACACTCAATCAGCTTATAAAGGTATGTCGTGAGGTATCATCCAAATACACACGTTCAAAGATTCGCAAAGAACTGCCTCTAGAGTTTGGCTACATCATCGAGGAACTACTCCATGAGTCTGATGGAGGATATGGCGACAAGAAGTATAGATACTACAACGTCATAGTTGAAACTATCATCGACACACAGAGAGCGGACGACTTTATCATAGAGATATGCAAGCTCATACAGAGACTT
>JAZLKQ010000370.1:0-1318 GCA_045597745.1 Bacteroidaceae bacterium
GCAACTCCTTAAGATTGCGTACACGGGCTATCTCCCCGAGTGTCTCTGGATCTCTGAATATGAAGTCACCAAATCCAAAGCTCTTCATAAGCGTGCGCTCCAACTTCTGTGCAAGCATCTTCGAGTTCTTATCGATAAACGAAGCCCCACACTCGTCTGCATACACCTTCTTGTCCACCTCAGACGAATCCATCACCAGCGGCACATACTCGTCCTCCTGCCTTATGGCACTAAGCAGCTTGTAGCCTGCCAGCTCGTCGCTTTCGGACTTTGGTATCATCGGCGAAGCGTCAGATTCACCATCTTTCATTGACGTCATAGGGAAACGGCAGTCGCTTATCACGCCCAACACATTGTCCTTGTACCTGCTATACAGCGACCACGCCTCATCATAGCTACGCGCAAGCACTATCTTAGGACGGCCACGCATACGGAGCATCTCCAGCTGACTGTTGAGTGCCTCTGTGGCAAACTCCAGACTCTGCTGGAGCACGAACTTATACAGATTAGGCAGTATGCTCGAATAGAACCTGATGCTGTCCTCCACTAACAATATCATCTGAACGCCCGCATCGAGGTCATGCTCGAGATTCATCTTGTCCTCTATCAACTTGATGATCGAGAGAAGCAAGTCCGTGTTACCGAGCCAGCAGAATACATATTCAAACACGCTCAAGTCCTCATTCTCCATCCTCCTTCTGATACCGTGGGAGAATGGCGTGAGCACGACGATAGGCATCTGAGGATGATCATTCTTGATGCTGCGGGCTATGTCAAACACGCTGTTGTTGTCCGTACCCGGCATACAGATGACCAGGTCAAAGTTCATCCTACCAAGCTGCATCTCCGCATCTTCTGCCGAAGCCACCTGTACGAATCGTGGCGGATAACGGAGTCCAAGCTTCGAATATTCGTCAAATATCTTCTCGTCTACACGACCGTCATCTTCGAGCATAAATGCATCATACGGATTGGCAATAAGCAACACGTTGAATATACGCCTCGCCATAAGGTCTACAAATGGTGTATCTTTCAGTCGAGGTATCTCTGAAGTCCTTTTGCTGTTTATCATGGTGTCTTACGTTTGTTAGTGTTACAGTACCTGTCAGTAGGTACACATATAGGTGCAAAAACTATCTCATCGCAAAGGTAGACAAAAAAGTAATACATTATCACTCATACCACCGTTTAATTTCTATGACTTACTATATATACAAAGCCCCGAAGCACATTTTCATGCTCCGGAGCTATATATGTATAGATGCTATTCCCGAGTATTAAGAGTTGTACTCCTGCCAGCTCTTGATCTTGATATCTT
>JAZLKQ010000371.1:0-4086 GCA_045597745.1 Bacteroidaceae bacterium
AAAAATGAAAGCGAAGATGATGATAATGTGGTGATCCAGTACACCTTATTATATATATATAGACACGATCTGCCAGTGTCAAGATTCGTGTGCGTAATCATCATACGTTCGACAAGCTTTCGACATACGTATGATCAAGGCTTGACATACGTATGATTAAGGCTCGACATACGTATGATGGATGTGTACATTATGGTCTTCGGCACTCCCTACAGTCGGGGCATCGGTCATCTTTTCATTATCTATCTGTACACCCAATTTGACAAATATCAAGTATTAGGGGGGGGTAATAATGGGAAATGACCTCTATTACTGCACTTTTTGTCCGATTTATTTCGCTGTTAGAAAAAAATGTGCTATAATTGCACATTGTAGATAACAAATGTATATGTATTGATACTAATATATGACAAAGAAAAAGTACATACAACCAGATATGATGAGCAGAGAGTCAAGAATGATTCAGGTCTTGATGGGCTCTGCTGATGGTATTGGCGGTGGTCAGGAATATGTGCCTTCTACAGGAGGGGGTACGGATCCTAACAACCCATTTGGCGCTAAAGACCGTCGTACTCCTGACGAAGAGTGGGACGAAGTCTGGGATATAAACGATTAAGCATAAGAGATGATGATGAGATGCCTATTGACATTATTGACGTTAACCTTTGTACTCAAAGCCTACTCAATAGGATATGTGTACGTAGAGGGATATGGCATCAAGTCTGCATGGAGCAGTGGTGATGAGGTGGGCATATTTGCCGAGAATGACACACAGACTCGATTTAGACTGCAGACAATCAGTGGGAGCGACACACATCAGGCACAGTTTTATGGATATGGCATTAGTCTGAAAAACCAGAAGACGTACTATTCGTTCTCGCCATACAGCGTGGACTACTATATGAATGACAACGTCGCGACAGCACTGCCGATAGCATATCCTGAGCTCACACAGTCAGCCAACAACTCGACTGCTCATATAGCGGCTTCTGACTATCAGGTGGCAAATGTCACTACAACTACGGAAAACACCGCTACACTGACATATTCACATCTGGGCACAGTCATACGACTAAGTCTCAATGTGCCGGAGGACGTGACCTTTAAGCAGGCAAAGCTCACTACGGACAGAGGTGCGTTTGTGAAGACAGGTACGCTCAACCTACAGACTCGAAAGGTCACAGCAGGCACATCCTCCACAGACTTGACACTGTCGCTCGGCGATATAGTGGTGGCGAGGGGCAGTAAACTGACCCTGTATTTCATAGCCCTTGCTGCCAACCTCAACGGAGGCAATGTCACGGCGACTCTGACAGCAAGCAACGGAGACACATACACTTGCACCTTTGCCGGACGCAACTACGAGGCAGGCAAGTTGTACAATATAGAGCGCACGCTCATGCCGTCGGTCAACCAGCCTCTGGCGGTGGCTTCACAGCAAGCCCTTGCCCGAGCAGCGGCTGAACAGCAGTCTTCGCAGCATCGTGTGGCGGGAGTGGTGACTTATCCTACATGCGTGGTGACTGACTACCTGATAGCCTACAGTGACATCAACAATGCTCCTCTACCTCCTGTACGGGGTGATGCAAACGGTGACGGAGTGGTCAACGACGAGGACAAGAAGGCGATACACTGTCATGTACTGGGACGCACTCCGACGAGTTTCTACCCTGTGGCAGCTGACGCCAACCGCGACGGACAAGTCAATGTCGGCGACATAGAGATGATCACGAAGATGTTGAAGTAGGAAGGAACACGAATATCACGAATCAGACGAATACATCCCCATTCGGTAGATTCAGTAGATTAGTGGTCGAATAATAAAGAACACGAATATCACGAATCAGACGAATACATCCACATTCGGTAGTTTCGATAGATTAGTGGTCAAGTAATAATAAAGGAACACGAATATCTCGAATCAGGCGAATACATCCACATTCGTAAGATATGCGAGATTAGTGGTCAAGTAATAAATCGTACGATTCGCTGTACTAAAGTGTTTAGATTACGTAATATCAACTACGGTTCAAACATATAAGAAATGATATACAAAGCAATGAAATATCTATTGTCCTCAGTTGTGGCACTGCTTGTTGGCGGAGTCACAATGACTTCGTGTCAGAATGAGGACGAACTGACGGTCAAGGGAGAAGCCGAAGTGGTAGCTGTAGTTCCTGACAAGGTACTTGATGATGCCAATCCGTTTGCTACTCGTTCCTCACTCATCTACGAGCAGACAGGCACGACCACAGCCGTCATGCGCTTCGACTGGGAGACTACGGACCAGATAGGTGTGTTCAATGTGATAGAGCCAGCTGAGGGCTCTACCAATATCCCTTTCACTTTCAAGGAATATAAGCCAGAACTTAAGCCTACATACGGTTCTGCTGCCAGTTTCAGCAATGACAACTATTTCTTCAGCAGAAATTACTATTGGGTAGCATATAGTCCATACAAGGCGATGTCTAACGGTGGAGTGAGAACTAAGGTCCTTAGTTATGACAACATAAGCATCACATATACAGGTCAGGCGCAGCAGACTAATGCGACACCTAAGGGTATGCTGCCAGGCGCAACCAATAGCGGTTATGGCGAAGAGTCGGAGAAGAAGGCGTCAGCACATCTTGCGGACTATGATTATCTCATCTCAGCCCCAGCACAGCCAGGCGATGATGGATGGACCAAGTTTTACTTCCAGCACGTAGGTTCGACAGTGAGATTCTTCCTCTGGTTCCCTGAAGGTGCATTCGGCGGTGCAGGCAAGTCTGCCAAGATTACCAATATCAGTGTAGTCCACAAGAACAGCAATGTGCTTGTCAGTGATGCGGTGCTTGCAGTAGGTCAGGAGACAATGGAAAGTGTATCAACACAACCTAATTTCACAGTCAAGTCAACGACTACCACACAGAAGCTCGACCTCAAGTGTACAGGCACTGACGGCAGCGGCATATCTGTGCCAGACCATGGATACATGATAGCATATATGGAGTTCTTCCCCACAAATATTGGCGACAAGGACTGCCTCCTGTATATCACAGCAGAAGTGGACGGCATGACCAGATACTTCCGTAGCAAACCACTCTATGCACTCAACATTGAGTCAGGACATCTGTACCAGTGGGCTACAATGGACTTTGACGCACCAATACAGCTCACTTCTACACTTGCCAAGTGGCAGGATGTATGGGCAGAAGAGATAGATATTACACTTTGATAATTAAACAACTTTATAATATATAATCGCACGTATGCGCAGGAACATATTTAATAATATCATGCTGGCATCGATGCTCGCCCTATGTGGATGTAGCAGCGAGACAGACATTGCTATCAAGCCAGTCAAGGACAAGACACCTATTGCCCTGTCTGTAGGATTGGAGAGAGCTAACACTCGTGCCGTGGTGACTGATGGAGAAGGCAAGACTCTTGTCGCTCTGCCTGAGGGCACTAAGATATGGATGGCAATGAAGAGCGAGAAAGCGTCAGAGTCATTGTACTGTTCGACTATCGGTACGACAGGTGCCGCTGAGAAGGAGTCTTCGTCATCAGCCGTAGAAGATATCAACAAGATAGCGTTTGGCGCAGATTATACACGCTTCTGGGATGATGCCTTCGGCAAGGATGCGTCACTCTCTGTATGGGCGCTTACCGTGCCAGGTGCAAGTACAGTGCCTGCAGGTACACCTGCTGCCGGTGCATGGGGGGAGTCAGTCGTTACGACCTCTGTCGCATGGTCTCTATCACAGGCACAGACAGCAGCTACAGTAGCAGCAGAGGACTTGTGCTTCAGCAACAACATAGCCGGCACATCTAAGATGGCATACAATACAGGTGCAAATGCATTTGATCAGGGTAAACTCATATTCTACCATGCACTCTCTAAGGTGACTATCAAGATGGTAGAGGGTACAGGCTTCGATACAGAGTCTACAGCAGACTTCAACTTTGACAATACTACCAGTGCTCAGCAGACTGCAGGAGCGGTACCTGTCACACTCAAGGGCTTCGGTGCTGCTTCTTCTGCAACCTTTGACATAGCAGAGGGAGAGTTTGGCACATATACACCAGCTGACATCACATCTA
>JAZLKQ010000372.1:0-10088 GCA_045597745.1 Bacteroidaceae bacterium
TGACCAGCTGGGAGAGGAGTATTGATATCCTCAACGCCGAGCATCTTGAGAGCCTCAAAGAGAACCTTACCGCAGTGCTCGAATGCATATGCTCCGTGGTGTGGGAAGCGCTTGCCAACGAGGACGTGACGATAGAAACGCGCGAAGCCTGGGATAGCGTGAATACCGATACCACCGAATGAGCATGGATCGACATCGAGGAACTCGCCCTGTGCGATGTATGATACAAGCTTTGAGTCTGAGTTAGACTGAATACGGAACATTGTAGACTTGCCTGGCATGATCTGGCCTTCGAGAGTACCCTTTGTAATCTCTGGGCTCATGAGACGTGCCTGTATGAGCTGATACTTGATCTTGCAGTCCTTCATGCACTGTGAGCAAGTGTTACCGCAATGGAATCCCATGTAGAGGTCCTTGAGGTCTGCACCAGCGAGGCTTGCACCAGCTGGGATAACGTCTGCAGGTACAGAGTTGTTGATGTCGAGGAGAGTTGCAGGCTTCTCTGTTGCACACTCTGCCATGTACTCAGACAATGCACCATAAAGGTCAACCTCGCAAGCTACTGGAATGCCACGGCCTGTGAGACGTGAGTTGACGTAGCATGGTTCGAACTCGAAGATTGGCTGCCAAGCTGGCCAGCACTTGTTTGCAAATACAGCATACTTGCTGCCACCCTTGCCGCTCTCGTACCAATCCATGAGGGTAACCTCGAGCTGAGCCATCTTGCGGATGATCTCTGGGTATGTGTTGCGTGAAGCGCCGAGTTCGTTTTCCATATCCTTAGCAACTGCATCGATTTCTGCAGTCTTGCAAGCAGTCTCGTCAAATGCCTTCTTGAGGTCAAGCTCTGAGTTCTCCTGTACCTCAATGCCGAGGTCATACATAGGCTGGATAGGTGCGTTACATGCGAGGAAGTCCCAAGGACGTGGACCGAAGCCGATAACCTTGAGGTTCTTTACACCGATTACGACACGAGCTATGTTGCGGAAGTCTGCGAGTTCCTTTACTGCCTCCTCTGGAGTTACGTTTGGATACTCAGGGATATATACCTTGAGGCGACGGAGACCTACGCTGTAAGAGAAGTTGAGCACACCGCAAAGTGCGTCACCACGGTCGTTGGCAAGATTTGCCTTACCTTCCTCCTTAGCTGCGAGGACCATTGCAGGGCCACCAAACTTCTGAACAAAGAGAGTAGTAGGACCTTCTGGACCGAAGTTGCCGAGGAACATACAAACTGCGTTGATGCCGTTGTCCTTAGCCCAATCAAGAGCCTTGTAAGTGTCGACATCATTCTCGATTGTTACAGGACAAGCGTAGATTTCAGGAATGCCTGCCTTCTCAGCCTCAGCCATGACAGCTGCAACACGAGCCTGAGTAAGTGTGATAGGGAAGCAGTCGCGGCTAACGCCAACGATACCAAGCTTCACGGTTGGTTGATTAATCATGTTCTTTTAAAATTGAAAATGTTAAGTTATTAATTATTAAACTAGTGTTTGAATCGCAATAGTTGTTTTGAAAATGTCTATCTCTCTTGGTGATTGTCGTATATAAGGCTTTGTTGTCGTACAAAGACTTTGCCTTTGTTACTTGAATATCTTCTCGGCAAATTCTCGAAGATATATTCGCCAGTTGCGCCATATGTGTCCGCCTGTAGACTCTCGATACTCATACTTATACCCCTTCTCGTCGAGATAGCGACGCAGGTCAGCATTCTGCTGGTATAGGAAGTCGTCCTTGCCTATGGCTATCCAATAGAGGTGCGGCTTGGAGGCAAACAATTGTGCAAGTTGCGTCTGCACTTCAGACTCTTGCAACAGGTCGTAAGTGGACTTTCTGCTGTTGGATAGAGTAACGGCAGCAGAGAATAGCCCTATATAACCAAACTTGCCAGGCAACATCTTGCTCGTGCCGAACGTATGATTGCCACCCATTGACAGACCACATATAGCGGTATTGTCGGCGCCTTCCTTGATACGATAGTTTGCTTTCATGTATGCCATTATATCAGGGAAAGACTCTATAAACCTTGTATTGAGTGTGCCGCTGAAAGGACTGTCCGCCTCTGGCGATGCCTGGACATTGTCGTTACCGTTAGGCATGACCACGATCATTGGTTGCGCTTTGCCCTCTGCTATGAGGTTGTCGAGTATCTGTACACTTCTGCCCAAAGTACTCCATGCCTCTTCATCGCCCATCATGCCGTGCAAGAGATACATTACTGGATATTTGCCACCCTTTTCATATCCTGCAGGGGTATATACCTTCATGCGTCGCTGCATACCGAGCGTAGGAGAGTCATACCATACTGCTGATAGCGTACCGTGCTTCACGTCATGTGTCTGGTAGTACCAACCCGTATCATTGGCGCTACGACTCACGATGAAGTTGCTCGTATATCTGCGGCCGTCACGACTGCGCATGAAGTTGGAAGGGTCAAGTACTTCCGTGCCGTCTACAATAAAGTGATATGAATATAGTTCGGGGTCAACACCTTCGCCTGTAGTATAGCTCCATACGCCCTTTCCTTCTGGTTGCATTGTAGCCACGCTGTCCACTTCCCAGACATTATTGCCATGCTGCATACGCTTCTTTGGCAAGAAGTCGCCAGTGACCTTAACCTCCTTTGCATTTGGAACTTGGATGCGGAAGGTGACAGTCCCGTCATTGTTGACTACTGGACTGCTGATAGTCCTTTGTTGATGGATTGCTTCTTGAGCCATAGCTGTCGTGGCCAAGAGCATAGAGAGGGCAGTTATGAATAGTTTCATGATATACTTTATTACAATATGCAATATTCGCTAAAATAATCGACATTACCAAGAAAAACATTACATTTTCATAAAATAAATAAGGTATTTGGTGTAGTGACGTAGAAAGCGTGTCGTTTGTGTGTTCTATTCGTCAGCAAAGTTGCCGTATACATCTATGCACGCTTCTTCTTAGATTGTCCATGGCTACTTCTCTCTGCATCAAAACTTCGAGCCGTCTCTCATCATCTTCATTAATAGAGTTGACATTCGCAAATCCTGCTTTTGTCAACGTATCTTTGTCTTCTATGCTTCCCGAGAGTAGACATACAGGTGTGTCCATCTGTTTTGCTCTTGAGAGCACACCGTATGCAACCTTGCCCATGAGAGTTTGTCTGTCAGATTTCCCTTCACCTGTGATAACAAGATCAGCATCACGTATAGCATCGTCAAATCGCATTATGTCGAGCATGATGTCTACACCTCTTCTGAGTTTTGCTCCGAGAAAAGCCACCAAGCCATATCCCAATCCTCCTGCAGCTCCTGCACCAGCCATTAGGGCAACGTCTTCGTTCGTGCCCCAATCCCTCAACCTCTTGTCAAGCAATTCTACTTGTTCGGGTGTCGCTCCTTTTTGTGGGGCGAACACGTATGCGGCCCCTTGCCTGCCATACAGCGGATTGGTCACGTCACATGCTACTGTTATATCGAGACCCAAAGGCAAATTCCCGTCAAGTGCATCAACCATACCTTTGCCTCCGTCGCAAGTGGCACTTCCGCCGATACCCATTACCACATGCTGGCATCCTCTTGCTTTAGCGTCAAGCAACATCTCGCCTACGCCCCATGTTGTTGCAATCATGGGGTTGCGTTTCTCCACAGGTACGAGCTCCAAGCCAGCTACAGCAGCTATCTCCATGTAGGCGGTACTGCCGTCGCTGCTGATGCCGTATGTGGCACGTATCTCTTTCATCAATGGATCTTGTGCCGTCACTGACACCATTTGCAGAGGCATACATCGTGACACGCACTCTACCAGTCCCTCGCCGCCATCGCTCATAGGTATACATGCCACCTCAATGTCACTATCAAAGTCTCTTATGCCGTCTGCCGCAGCACAACATGCATCGTGTGCTGATATGCACCCCTTGTATGAATCAAACGCAAGTACTACTTTTTTCATGTTTTACCAAACGTACAATGTTGCTTTGTTTTAATTTCTTCTTGACGAAGAAGCTACAAATACATAAGTAGCACAAGCAGTGCTACAGGTATGTGTCCACTGATGGTGTAGGTTATGTCTGAGTAGTTGGTTGAGTGTCCACGGTATATGTGCTTGCCGTCGTATGTCATGAGTATGTCCGAATAGTTGGTAGTGTTGCCCTTGTATACATATTCCCCGTCCCATGTGTATACGATGTCAGAATAATTGGTTGCCTTCCCGTTGTATACGTGTTTGCCATCCCACGTGAGTATGATATTGGAGTAGTTGGTGTTGTTGCCACGATAGGCATGTTTGCCGTCCCATGTCATTATGATGTTGGAGTAGTTGGCGTTGCGTCCTCGATATATGTGTTTGCCGTCGTATGTGAAGATGATGTTGGAATAATTTGTATTGTTGCCACGGTATATATATGCCACGCCGTCATTCGATGAGGCATAGGTTGTATGGGCGGCGAGCATGAATATGAGCAATGTGAGGAGGTGTCCCCACTGTGTGATGTGATGGCTGTTTGGTGTCATGTTGAAGTATATATTTTAGTGATATTATGTGAACAATAAATGTGATGACTATATCATAGGGATGCTTTCTCCGTTGATCTTGCGATACAGGTCAAGTGCAAAGACATCAGTCATGCCTGATATGTAGTCGAGTACTGCCATGATACGGTAGTATGGATTCTGAGCTGTAACGTCGTACTGCGATGACACTCGATTGAGCAATAGCTGTGAATATGCCTTTTCGGGAGTCATTGCCGCTGTGGTGAAGAGCTGTATGAGGGTGTATATTATCTTGTAACCTGCCAGTTCGATGTCTACTACGTCCTTGCTGTTGTATATCTTCGCTTTGGAGACTTTTACGCATTGTTCGTATGCATCACGAATGCGAGGAGTGACATGACTGATGAGTGAACCTGTGAATGTGCCGCCCAGTATATCATGCTCGTTATTGACGAATGCGTTGACGCACTCCCTCTCGAGTGTGCCGATAGCGCATGAACGAAGATATACTATACGTTCGTTGATGTCATCGACGCTCTCCATTATCTCAAGTACATGGTCGGTCTTGTCAGGGTCAACGAATGGGAGCAATAGGTCTTGTGTCTCTTTAGTGGTGAGCAAGCGTAACTTGTGAGCGTCTTCTATGTCCATAATCTCGTAGCAGATGTCGTCTGCTGCTTCCACGAGGTACACGAGAGGGTAGCGTGAATATCGTCTAATGCTACCATTGTCTGTATGTTCTTCTGTGTAAGAAATGCCCAATTCATCGGCTATTTGCCTATATGTAGCTTCTTCGGTCTCGAAGAATCCAAACTTCTGTTTTTTGCCTGCAAGACACGAAGGGAATGGGTACTTGACTATAGATGCAAGAGTGGAATATGTCAGTACAAATCCGCCTGCACGCCTGCCCTTAAACTGATGTGTGAGTAGACGAAAGGCATTAGCATTGCCTTCGTAGTGTGTAAGGTCATTCCACTGTGATTCTGTCATGAGTTTGCGATACTCTTGTCCTTCGCCTTCAGAGAAGAATGTAGCGATGGCTCTCTCTCCCGAATGTCCGAATGGCGGGTTGCCCATGTCGTGAGCGAGACATGCAGCGCTGACGATGCTGCCGAGGGAGTGTATATGCGACTTCGATAGCTCTGGGTGCAGCTGTGTAAGGGCTCTTGCCACGTCGTCGCCAAGCGACCTGCCTACGCTTGATACCTCAAGACTATGAGTGAGTCGATTGTGCACGAAGATGCTACCAGGTAGCGGAAATACCTGAGTCTTGTTTTGCAGACGGCGAAATGGTGCTGAAAAAATCAGACGGTCGTAGTCTCGCTTGTATTCGGTACGGTCGTCCTTTCGCTTGAAGTGTAGATTTTCCTGGCCAAGTCGTTTGTTGGATATGAGAGTATTCCAGTCCATGATGAGAGATGTGTGTAATGCGCTATCGCCTGTAAACTAATTGAAGTTTGCGCAAAATTAACTTAAAATCTCAAATATATGTATTGAGAAGGAGGAAAAAGTGTGGTCATATCCCGATAAATTACTAAATTTGCCCGATAATTAACGTGATATACATATTTAAGGTGTCTAATGCACAATATACATTATGAAAGTTAAGATAATAAATAAGTCTCATCACCAGTTGCCTGCGTATGCCACATCACAATCAGCGGGTATGGATCTCAGAGCCAATCTTGATGCTCCTGTCACCCTGCAGCCATTGGCAAGATGTATAGTGCCAACAGGACTCTATATGGCACTGCCCGATGGATATGAGGCTCAAGTCAGACCTCGTAGTGGTCTTGCTATCAAGAAGGGTATTACCGTGCTCAACTCTCCTGGTACTATTGACGCAGACTATAGAGGCGAAATAGGTGTGATACTGGTCAATCTGTCTGATGAACCATTTGTCATCACTGACGGAGAACGGATTGCTCAGATGGTGATAGCTCAGTATCAGCAGGTAAGTTGGGACGAGGTGGAGACTCTCGACGATACTGAGCGAGGTGCTGGTGGCTTTGGTCACTCCGGAGTGTAGTCTTGTTTACATTTGTTGTTTGGTTATTAAAGCATGAATAAATTCTCATTTGCAATCATCTTGTACGTCATGTCGGCATGGATGTCGGCAGGCATTGTTTGCGCTCAGGACAATGATGCCAAATACAAGGCGATGGAGTATTTCCTTGAGGCCCAACGTGTAGGCTATCAGGGAAAGTATGATGCTGCTGGAGAATTGTATTATCATAGTTATATGCTCGATCCGGACAATGCAGCTACGCTATACGAATTGTCCAACTATAGTCATTATCTCAAGAATGACAGCCTCTCGCTGGTGTACCTGAGACGAGCAGTCAAGTTGAGTCCTGACAACTATTGGTATCAGGACGCTCTCGTCAGATTGTACGTGTCTCTTGGCAGAGTGGATGATGCAATAAGTGTGTTAGAGCATTTGTCGGAGAAATATCCTGAGAAGGAAGACGTGCTCATGATGCTGGAGTCGCTCTATACTGACAAGCAGGACTATGCCAATGTCATCAAGACGCTTGATAAACTCGAACTAAAAGAGGGTAAGAGCGAGCAGCTAAGCATGGAGAAGTTTCGTGTCTATGCACAGATGAAAGACGAAAAGAACGCCTTTAGAGAGATGTCAGAGCTTGCTGCAGAATATCCTAACGACTTGAGATACAAGGTGCTGATAGGCGATCTGTATCTTGATAGTGGCAAGACAAAGGAGGCGTATGATATGTATAAGGCTGTAGAGGCAGAAGACTCGACCAATATCCACATGCTTTATTCGCTTGCAACTTATTACGAGACCATAGGCGACGATGCCGCTTATCAGAAGCATATAGAGCGAATGCTCGGCAATGCGGAGCTTGATGATGATGTCCGTACACGACTTATTGGTGCATTGGTGTACCAGAATGTGCAGTCGGGAGAGGATACTACCAAGATGTTGCAGTACTTTGACAAGGTACTCTCTCTGCCACAGAAGGATGACAAGGTGCTCGAACTGTGCGCAAGATATATGGTGACCAAAGGTGTGTCTCCTGACAGAGTAAAGCCTGTGCTGTACAGTATGCTTCAGCTTGATCCTGAGAATGATCTTGCTCGTTCGCAGTTGCTGCAGTATGCAGTTGAGGATAATGACAATGCCGCATTGGAGAAGGTTTGTAAGCCTGCTGTTGATTATAATGCACCAAATCCCGTATATTACTATTTCCTTGGATATTCCTATTTTATGCAAGACAGAAAGCAAGAAGCTATTACCGTGTTGCGACAATGCTCGGAGAAGTTTAGTGCAGAAGCTAATCTGTCGCTTGTGACCAATGTATACACTTTGCTTGGTGACCTGTATCATGACGTTGGCGAAGATGCAAAGTGCTATGAAGCATACGACTCTTGTCTGCTGTATCGTCCAGATGATGCATTGGTACTCAACAACTATGCATATTATCTTTCACTTCAGCGTAAGCAGCTTGACCGTGCAGAGGAGATGAGTCGTAGGTCTAACGAACTTGACCCAGGCAACACTAACAATCTTGACACATACGCTTGGGTATTGTTTCAACAAAAGAAATATGATGAGGCAAAGGTATACATAGATAGCGTGCTGGTACTGTTAGGGGATAGCGTGTCAGGATCTGACTCCAACTTCTTCGAACATGCAGGAGATATATATGCCAAGCTCGGACGTATGGACGAGGCGGTGAGCTATTGGGAGCGAGCTGTGTCGCTTGGTAGTACAAATGCAATACTTGAACAAAAGATTCGTAAAAGAAAATATTTGGCAAAATGAAGATAACAAACTTGATGACTGCAATAGCATTGGCTGTTGTGATAAGTATGATGAGTTCGTGTCGTACTCAGAAGCAGGGCGTGTCCAACGGCAAGCCCGTAGCGACCACTACAACACTATCTGCGGATAAGCATATAGAGAAGGTGAAGTCAAACAACTCTCTACAGCAGAATCTTACGGCAAAAGTGAAGTTCACTCTTGACATGAATGGCAAGTCTGTCTCTACAAGCGGTACGCTCAAGATGAAGAAGGACGATGTCATCCAGATTTCTCTCGTAGACCCTATTCTCGGAGCAATGGAAGTAGGCAAGATGGAGTTCACTAAGACTCGAGTGCTTATCATCGACCGCATCAACAAGCAGTATGTGGATGTGCCATACAGCGATGTGGCATTTCTGCAAAAGGCAAATATAGACTTCAATACACTACAGTCTCTGTTCTGGAACGAAGTGTTCCAGCCAGGCAAGAAGGATGTTGTTGCATCAGACTTCGTGATGACACAGACCACGGATGGTAATGTCGAACTGGCTATTACCGACCAGTTGCTGAAGTACAACTTTACTACAATCCAGTCGTCAGGTCTTCTCTATAAGACTGCGGTGGCTGATACAAAGGGCGCTGGATACAAGATGAACTTTGACTATGCAGACTTCGTAGATTTCGAAGGACGCAAGTTCCCTAAGGACATGAAGATGTCTTTTACTTCTACAGGTCAGAAGATGTCATTGGCATTCTCGCTTAGTTCGATACACAACTCTTCCGACTGGGTCGCACGTACTCAGGCACCAGCCAAGTATACAAAGGCAGATGCAGAGAAGATATTCAGGTCGCTTGCACAGTAATCTTTATTTGATAAAGCTTAGTTAGTACACATTATTTATATATATAGAACGAAAACCACGACGATGATAAAGCGTATTCTTATAATGTTCCTATGCGCTCTTATGTTGCTGCCAGCCTATGCTCAGCAGCGTAAGACGACAGCAGTTCAGAAGAAACCAGCAGCAACGGTTAAGCGTCCAGCACAGTCTAAGCCTGCGACTAAGAAGAAACCAGCAGCCAAGAAACCTGTTGACCAGAAAGTAGTTCTTAAGAATGAACAGGCGGCAATGGCAAAGGCTCGTAAAGCGTCTCAGCAGCAGGTGGTGACCATCAATAGAGACATACGCACCAGCATGGATAGCGTTGTGGTGCTCAATCAGCAGATTACACGTCAACATGCTTCTATTGATAGTATCAGCAAGGATATCCATGCACTTGATGGCAGGATAGATTCGCTCAAGAAGCAGCTTACATCTTTGCAGAAAGAACTTGCTGACAAGAAGAGCAAGTACGCCAAGGCTATGGTCAATCTACAGCGTAGCAAGACAGTACAGGAGAAACTTATGTTTATCTTTTCTGCAAAGAATCTCGAGCAGATGCTCCGTCGTATCAGATACATACGTGAATACTCTACATACCAGAAGGCACAGGGTAAGATGATAAAGGAGAAGCAGCAGGAAGTCAGGTCTATGCAGAATGACCTCCTTGCGGCTAAGACCCTTAAGGAAGCCAACATGATTAAGGTTCGTCAGAAGAGAGACGAACTCGAAGTGATGAAGGGCAGTCAGCAGCAGAAGGTGGAGTACCTCAACAAGAACCTTGCAGCTGTACAGCAGCAGATAGCTATGTACAAGAAGCGTGAGGCAGAGATTGATGCACAGATTGACCGTATCGTACAGCAGGAGATAGCAGAAGCACGCCGAAGGGCAGCAGAAGAGAAGGCTCGTCGTGAGGCAGAAGCACGCCGTAAGGCGGAAGCAGCACGCAAGGCAGAGGCAGCTCGCAAG
>JAZLKQ010000373.1:0-3272 GCA_045597745.1 Bacteroidaceae bacterium
AAGAGATCATTCGACTTCATTATGTCATCCATCTTCCTGGTGCTTGTATATCCATGGATATTGCTGGTCGTCAGTATCATCATCAAGTGCAAATCACCAGGCCCTATCTATTTCAGGCAAGAGCGCACAGGACTTGACGGCAAGGTATTTACGTGTCTGAAGTTCAGATCCATGAAGGTCAACGACGACTCGGATACCGTACAAGCCACCAAGGATGATCCTCGCAAGTACCCATTCGGAGACTTCATGCGAAAGACCAACATAGACGAACTCCCACAGCTCATCAATGTATGGAAGGGTGAGATGTCGCTGGTAGGTCCTCGTCCTCACATGCTCAAGCACACTGAGGAATACTCGCAGCTCATCAACAGATTTATGGTTCGTCATCTCGCCAAACCTGGTATCACGGGACTTGCTCAAGTATCTGGATTTAGAGGAGAGACAAAGTATCTCGAACAGATGGAGGGCAGGGTGCGCAAGGACATTGAGTATATAGAAAACTGGACATTCCTTCTTGACCTCAAGATTATTTTCAAGACGTTTATCAACATGATTGGCGGCGAGAAGAATGCGTACTAACAAAAAAAAACATTACCTTTGCACTGGATTAGAGTGTAAACACTATCCTCTTGTCTGGCACAAGCCTACGGATAGAAATATCCACTTGTAATGCCAATGCTTTTGTATTAAAGTATATATTCATATAAAACAACAAAAACATTCAAATAACAATGAGCTTTCTCTCAAATATATTCAAAAAGAAAGAGCAAGAAACCGTTGGTGGTATGGAGGACTTCATGACACTCATCAGAGTATATTTCCAAAGTGTCCTCGCTTCCAACTTCGGTATATCAAACCTCAGCTATCTGCCAGATATGGCAGCCTTTAAGCGTTCGCTACACGTCGCAACAGTCAACAATAAGCTCGGTGTCGGAGAAAAAAAGGTCTGTAGCAAGATGCTAAAGGACTTGTACGGCATCAGCGACCAGTTTTTCAAGGAGATAGACCAGAGCATCAAGCGTAACTGCCGTAACCAGAATGACATAAGCCGTTACATGTTTGCCTTTCAGGGCTACAGTCAGGAACTCATGATGCTTATGGGCAACCTTCTCAAATGGAAGTTCCGTATACCAGGATTCCTGAAGAAACTACTACGTAAAGTAACCGACCAGACTGTACACGACGTATTCACAAAGAACGAGTGGCAAGATGATAGCGTACGCAAGTCAGTATTCTCAATCCGCAAATACCAGCAGATGCTCGGCTTCTCTGAACAGTGGACTGCAGAATATGTGTACAATGTCATCACACTTGCCAAAAAGGAGGCTGCGCCATCTCAAGAAGACATTGACAAGGCAGAATCCAAAAGCAAGAAGTAAGTTTTTATAACATTTACGTGCAAAGAATTTGATAAATAACATAATTTTCATATATTTGCACCAAATTGTAGTAGTAATAAATTAACCATGACTGACAAAGAAAGACGTACTATCAAGGAATTTGACGCAAGAGTCCGTCAGCTCATACTGCAGTACAAAGTATTGCAGCAGGAGAATTCTGACCTGTACGCAGAGCTGGAGCGTAAAGAGAACAGCATCGACAAGCTCCAAGCGGAAGTCAGCCAGATAAAGAGTGACTACGACAATCTGAAACTCGCAAAGATGATTGAGATCTCTGATGCAGACTTTAAGGATGCAAAGCAACGAATAACAAAACTCGTCAGAGATGTCAACAAGTGTATAGCTATGCTAAGCACAGAACAAGAAGAATCAATTTAATTGTGATATTCCAAGGCATATATGGACAATTCTACAGGACAGAAGATTAACGTCAAGGTGACCATCGAAGGCATATCGCTTCCGCTTACGGTATCAAGCACTGAAGAGGAAAAGATATATCGTGAGGCTGCATCTATGATACAAAGCAGACTTTCTGCCCTTAGAGACCGCTACCCTACATTGCCTTCTGAGAAATATTATTATGCAATGGCAATGCTCAATACTGCTGTTGAAGCGGTGAAAGTTGCCAACAAGGTTGATAACGAACCATTCTTCGAAATGATTTCAGATCTTGAGACCGAAATCAATAAGGTCATAAAGAAATAAATCTACATATAGCACATACATTTAGCACTATTACTTCGAAAGTGCTTGATGTATCTATCATCATTTTGCGGGTTCAGCATACATTTATGCCTCCTTATATATTAATAAGGTGAGTACAATGTATTGCTGCACCTATTTTTTTGCCCGCATGTCAACATCTTTTAGAAGAGGACAAGGCGCAGAGACAACAAGGAGAAATTAATTTAATAACTATAAATAATACAAATACAACAAAAGACAAATGGACAATATCGGAATAATCATTGCCGCATTAGTGGGACTGATAGTGGGCGCTGGCATTGGTTTTGCTCTGTTTAGATATGTAATCAAGCAGAAGTACAATCAGACTATCAAGGAAGCAGAACTTGAAGCAGAGACTCTCAAGAAGAACAAACTGCTTGAAGTCAAGGAGAAATTCTTGAATAAGAAAGCTGAACTCGAGCGCGAGGCTGCTCAGCGTAACTCTAAGATGCAGCAGGCAGAAAACAAACTTAAGCAAAGAGAAATCACTCTGAACCAGCGAAACGAAGAACTTCAGCGCAAGAACAAAGAGAATGATTCGCTCAAGACAAGCCTTGAGGCTAAGATTGAGAACGTAGAGAAGAAGAAGGAAGAACTTGCACTCATGCAAGAGCAGGAGAAGCAGAAACTCGAAGCTATCAGCGGTCTCTCTGCAGAAGAAGCAAAGGAGCGTCTCGTCGAGAGCCTTAAGGACGAAGCTAAGTCTCAGGCACAGCAGTATATCAACGAGATCGTTGATGACGCAAAGATGACAGCCAACAAGGAAGCTAAGCGTATTGTCATCCAGAGCATACAACGTGTTGCTACCGAAACAGCCATAGAGAACTCAGTAACCGTCTTCCACATTGACTCAGACGAAGTCAAGGGACGTGTCATTGGTCGTGAAGGCCGTAACATACGTGCACTTGAAGCTGCAACAGGAGTTGAAATTGTTGTTGACGACACTCCAGAAGCAATCGTCATCTCTGCATTCGATCCTGTTCGCCGTGAGATATGCCGTCTTGCACTCCATCAGCTTGTTGCTGACGGACGTATACACCCTGCACGTATCGAAGAAGTCGTAGCAAAGGTAAGAAAGCAGGTTGAAGAAGAAATTATCGAGACTGGTAAGGGTACAACTATCGACCTCGGTATACATGGACTCCA
>JAZLKQ010000374.1:0-1785 GCA_045597745.1 Bacteroidaceae bacterium
AGATGCTTGGGCAGGAGAAGTGAATTGTTCTTTCTATTTGAGTGCAACAGCTGGTGCACCTACGCTGAATGCATGTACGGTGACGTTTTATAGTGAGGAAGGTAAGTCAAGTACTATTCCCCCAGGAACGTCATACCAAGCAGACGCAGAATCTCCAACTTATTATTATAAAAAGATTGACAACGATAAGAATTACTATGAGATAAAAGTCGCTGGTGGCTTTAAGGCAGGAGATGCTATTACTGTATACCTTTATGCCGACGGAAATACACAGGCGTATAAGGTTGGTAAGACTGCTCAAACGGTTGTAAGCGAAAATAACTCTAAAAGCTCTGTCTATGGTATCGAACATACATTGACAGCCAATGAGATAGAGTCTGACGGCAGTCTGCGCATCTATAGAAACAGTTCTAATACACATTTTGCAGGTTTCTCCATGTCAGGAACTCGCGAGAGTTATATAGTAACATACGTTGCAGAGGGTGGTATACTTAATGAAACTACTCAAACATTTGACGGTATCAATCCTCTTACTGCTCCTATACCAACAAAGGACGGAATGTCTTTTGACGGTTGGTACAGCGCAACTACTGGTGGTGAGAAGGTTGTAAATGGAGGCGCACAATTCTTCCCTACAGCAAATACAACCCTCTATGCCCGTTACAAGGTATCATGTCCTCACACTGTAAGTACAAGCACTATCGGTGCAACAGACTATTCTTCGGACTTCTGGACCTGCTTCTCAGACGCTTACGAACTGAAGGAAAACAAGATGATTGAGTTCAACTTTGTCAATCATGGTAATGGTGAGCAGAATTTTAACAACTGGTTGCTTGTAGCCTCTAATTCATCTATGCACAATGGTGATGGAGGTGATGGCTATTACGCATCAGTTGGCGGTAAAGAGTATTTTGTACTTCGTGCAGATGACTGGGGATGGGGTGATTATTATGTTACACCTTCACTCTATAGCTCTAAGCTTGAGGCATATCTTGACGGCAACTCAGGTCAGGACAAGTGGAACGAATGGAAGGAGGATATGAAAGAGGCGACAGTCAACATGAAGGTGGCATTCTCTGGCACTCAGTTCTTCGTGTATGCTACGATAACTGGCAAGAGCGGTACAGTATATACATATATTGAGACTTCAAAACCTTTACCATCTTCTCAGTCATCTGCACGCCTGTTCTTTACAGTAGACCACTCATATATTACAGGCTTTACAGCATCACAGCAGCGTCCTGCATATACAGTCTTTACAGAGACCAGTCCTGCAGAAGCTCCTAATACCATCACTGTCACTACAGCCAATGGTGCTGACGTGCTTCCTGGTGTGCTTGTAGATGCAAGCGAGACATTGATATTCAATCAGACTCCATCAGATGCATACGACTTTGCTGGATGGACATTAAGTGTTGAGTATACAGAGGGTACAGACTATACTGTAGCTGACGGTGTGCTTACGCTCAATGCCCTCAAGCAGAACACTACAGTGACAGCCAACTATACAGCACTCCCAGTACCTACTATCACGACTCAGCCAACAGGTGCAAGCGTAAATACTGGTGAGAGCTTCACACTCTCAGTTGTGGCAGATGCTAACGCACGTAGTTATCAGTGGTATTCGTGCGATGCTGATGGCAACAATGCCGTAGCTCTCGGTGGCAAGGTTAGTCCATCTATGACTGAGACTATCAGCAATGACGGTACATTCTACTACAAGTGTGTCGTAAGCAATGGCAATGGTAGTGTCACCTCCAACGTCGTAGCTGTGACTGTGACCCG